>QNDG01000033.1 GCA_003645915.1 Candidatus Zhuqueibacterota bacterium
CAACCTATACAGGGTCCCTTACAAATGTCTCCTGAAGAGATACGGGAAATATTTAATAACTATATTAATTTACCCGACTTAGGTACAAATGAACCGATAGGACCTGGGGATACCAGTGGTCTTACAGTTAAAAGAAGAAGAAATACTTTATCATATGATGAATTCAGAAAGTTAATCTTTCTTATGAATGCTAATGGAGCTAATTATAATACATACGGTTTAATAAAAGATAGATTATTTATTCAGTTAACCTATGATCAGGTTTCTTACAGGGGTTATTTTGAAAGTATGGATATAACCGAGAATGCAGAGAGCCCTTATAGATTCATATATACTATAACTTTTAAATCTGAAAAAACGATTTCTTATTATATATAGGAAAAAGATTTATGGCTTTCCAAAACAGACCGGAATTAGCTAATGAAAGACAAAAAATTTATAAAGAAACTGTTAATGTTTTAAATAATACACAAACATCAGATTATTCAACTCTTTATAGATTTTTAATAAATGATATTCTGAGCAATATGGGCGCTGTTACAGCAGTAAGTGACCAACCATATCCTGCTTTAACAGGGGCCCTTCAAGCGGCTCTTCCTCTGATTATTTCAATACCAAGTAAAAACAATGATAAATTAAGTTTTACATTGCTAATTAATCCGGAAAATTGGAACCAAAGTAAAACATCATCAGTTCAAAGCTCTTATACTCGATATGGATATGTCACACAACTATGGGGAGCAAGTCAGGACTTAATAACTTCTAATGGTAAAACCGCAGCTTTTATGGTTGAGGGGATTGGTTTGACTAACTCAGTCCGGAAAAAATCCTTTGCTTATTTAAATTTTTTATCCTTTTTATACAGTTACAGAAATAATGGTTATAAATTTTCTGATTTTACTAAAAATGTAAACAAATTAACCCGGGTTATTGATAAAGTTACAGGTGTGGAAATCTATTATGATAATCAAAATTATATGGGACATTTTAATAATTTTACTATAGATGAAGATTCAAATACACCTTTTCTTTTAAATTATAACTTTGAATTTGTTATAAGTAGTTTAAGTCATACTTATAATGAAGTTAAGGGCCATTTTATTCCTATAGAAGAAAAATCGGCTGATGAAGAGTATTCTGAACCAAGAATATTAGGAGATTTAGGAAATATAGCTTAATGTCTTTAAAATCTTTAGATAGCGGAATATTTACATTAAAAGAATTTTATAATCGAGGAGTTATAAAATTAGCTCCTGATGTATTAGTTTATATAGGAGGAAGTCTAACTACATCAGTTATAGCTCCCGTTACTGGGAAAGATAGTAATCTTTCTTTTAATGACGGCATTACTAATGTAAATGTTCAAAATAATGTTGATCCTCCCGGGAGTTCAAATGCAACGATAGAAATAACAACACCTATTTATGGAAAAAAGTCAAAATACTGGGTTTATTATAAAGGTATTGATAGTTCATCTCCTGTAAGGGCCCCTATATTTGTTCCTATGATGGAAGTGAAAATTTATTTTAAAGGCAGATTTTTAGTACAGGATCGTCCTCGGTATTATGCTGCTTTCTGGGGCTTTATTACAGATGTTGAAGAAAATTTCAGTGGGGGCGCATATAAGATAAATTTAACCTGCGCTGATATTCTTCATTGGTGGGCCTATAGTAAAATAAATGTACACCCGGTTCCGGCAAGCAATATAATGGTGGGTGGTGGTCAGAAATTAACTGCTTTTTCTACTATTTTTGATAGAATGAATCCTTATCAGATTCTATATACTCTTACAAAAAATATGGGTATGCATGAATTTGTTACAGTTTCATGGCCCGGTCAGAAAACACCATTACAATCTATATATCCAACAAAACTATTCAGGCGTGTAACGAAAGGTATTATGTCTTATTGGCAACAGAGATTTGCCAATATAGGAAACTTGTTGAAAATGTACGGTATTAATGGAAGAAGAGTAGATGAAAGGGGTATTCAGAAAAGAGTGCCTGAAAATAATGTCACTAAAAAGAATCAGATGTCACGAATTCAGGAAGCTGCGACGCCCAAAGATGATCAGCGCTATAGTTTAGATATTGATTTTATCAGAAATTTTGAAACTTTCGCTGATTATGAAAATATGGGAACATTTGAAAATGCGGAATATATGACAAAACTAGATATTGCAACTACTATAAAATCAAGAGTGGATTTTGAATTTTATCAGGATGTTAATGGAAATTTTATATTTAAACCGCCTTTTTATAATTTAAATGTTAAAGGAATACTCCCTTATACAATATTACCGAGTGAGATAATAAGTTATTCCGTTAGTCAGAATTCTGAAGGTATTGTAACCGTTATGACTGTTTATACTCCTATGCATAAAAATTTAAAAACTACTTCTTATAATCGGGGTATAGGATTTCATATGGATATAGATTTAATGAATCGGTATGGGGTTCGTCATCATGAAATAACTATGGAGTATGTAAGAGATGAAAGTATAGCCAGAACTTTAGCCCTTGGACAATTAAGTCAAGTAAATGCAAAAACCATTGTAGGAAATGTGACAATACCTGGTCGTCCTGAAATGAAATTAGGTTATCCAATTTATATGGAACACAGAGATTCATTTCATTATGTTAAATCAATAAATCATGCCTTTGATTATGCCGGAACATTTACCACTACTTTATCTTTAGAAACAGAACGAAGAAAAGTTTATAATCCGGATAATTGGAATGAATTATATAAAGACAGAGTTTTTAGAATTATGGGCCCTGTTCCGGAAAAAGATAAAAAAAAGACAAATAAACAGGATCCTCCTCCTTTGTTCGCTGTTGAAAAAAATGAAATCATAGAACAGGATTTTTTAATAGGAGAGAGAAAAATAGTATCAGTGAATCAAGGAAAATATGCTATAAAAAAGAGAAAAACAACGGCTGAATTATCTGTGACTTCAACTACCGTGCCTTATACAGATGCAGACGGTTTCCAGGTAATTGGTTCCTTTCCCTATGGTCGTAATTTAAACGCAATAAATGTATTAAGTACAAAAACTAATTTACCTGTATTAAAAGAGGTGTATCTGACAACTATGGCGCGTCCTGTTTATACAAATGAACAAAAAAGTATGGAAATTTTGTTTTTTCCTGATGAGGAAGGCGCCGTACCATCTTATTTAAATGAAGGAGATAGAAAATTACCCCGAATTTTGGGACTTGAAAAAGATTTAGAATTATTTAAAAATACCGAATTAAAAGATACCTTAACAGGCGCTGAAAAAAAAGAAGATATTTTCAAAAAAAATAATACAACAAATGATATAATAGTTAATGTTACAGATATGACACCGGAAAACGTAAAAACAGATAGTCCGATACCAAAAGGGAACTCTCAATTAGTAAATCAAGTATAAGGATAAAATATGCCTATAGAAGGTAGAAGATTTCATAAAGGTGAAAAACCTCATCATGTTTATGATCGATATCGAGGTCATAATAAATATAACCAATATTTTTATATTCGGGTTGCAATTATAGAAGAGATAGATTTAGATAAATATGAAATGACTATTCAATGGGTAGGAAAAAGAGGGGTCCGAGATAAAATACCCATAAGTTTTCCTTATGTGGGACCGGCAGGTATAATAGGTATGCTTCCGGAAAAAGGAGCCTTGGGGATATTTGCTTTTATGGATGAGGGGGAGGGCAAAGGTAATCCTATATGTGTTGGTTTTTTACCTGCGGGTTTAAGTACGGCCCTTAATTTTAATGATGTTCAGATCTATCCTGATTCTCTTCCAACTTCAGATGTAAATAAAATTTTATATAAATTCAGGAAATTATCTTATGGAGATGTAATAATTTCATCCCCTCTTTTTGCTTCTTTTTTTCTTAATAGTAATGTAGAAATACATGATGCTGTTCAGGATTCTTTTATAATACGACAGGGGGATCAGAGTATTATATCAACATCTCTTAATAATTTTATTTTTGCTGACGGCATATCTATAAATATGGGACATGCAATAAGAAATGGACTGGAATTGTATGATAAAGACGGAACGCGATTAGATAATAAAGGAAGCATTTTAACTATTCCGGAATCTAAAGATATTATCTGTATAACAAAGGACGGTGAACCGATAGATTATCAAACAGAATATTATACTGAATATCGTATCGATGTTGATGAGTTTGGTAATGGGAAATTAGATTTGAATGATATAAACAGTTCATCTGCTTCTTTAAATAATCCTATCGTTACATTTGTTCTTGGGAATTATATAGGTTCAGATAGAATTAATCGTCAGCAATATGGACGGAATTTGAAGGCCTCTCTTTTCAAATCATATAATGATGCTAATGGTGACTTTTCTTTAGAAATTGCTAATGATAAAAACGGTATAGATGAAGCAGGAACAATAGGACTTGCTTATGCCCTTCATTTTTTAGATTCTAAGTGTTTTTTAGGGATCGATAAAGAAGGGCACTATTATATGAACTTACCGGCATCATCATCAAATAATGATTTGGGTGCGGGTAGTTCCATGTCTACATTAGCTCAAGGTAGTTTGAAAGAAGTTTGGGGTAGTAATGCTGCTGAAAATAATTCCTGGAATCTTTCTACTAATGGAGGCGTAATATGGGATTTAGGAGCTCACAGCCCTTCCAGAAACAGTAGAAGTTTTGAGATGAAAACTTCCCGAGGTATTTATTTTGAAATTAATGGAGCAGATGATGACGGTTACTCGAAAAGAGAAGAAATTACAGGAAATACTCTTGAATCTATAAGTGGAGATGCAACGAGTGTATCATCTAATTTTACTCTTGAAGTAAATGGATTAAAAACGGAAAAAATAGGGGGGTCGTTTTCCGAAAGTATTCAGAGCGATAAAAATACCAATGTTCTTGGAGTTTATACAGAAACAGTAGTAAAAGAAAAACAATGTAAATTTGGCAAGAGAAAAACAACTATAACTACCGGTAATGATGAGCTCGAAATTACTAAAGGAAATAGGGAAGAGATGATTATATTAGGGAAAAAAATTTCTACCGTAAGAACAGGAAATATAGAACAGAATGTTAATATAGGAAATCATGAAACATCTATTACTACAGGAAATTATAAAGTAAATGTCAGTGCTGGAAATATTACACATGAAACTTCTGCGGGTACAGTTAATATTTCTGGAACCAGCGCTAAAATAAAAGGGAATATAAGTATTGCAGCTGATGCACCTATAGTTAAATTGGGAGGAGCATTATTAATAGGTGGAGTTGTTTCCGGATTACCCGGTAAAATAACACATTATGATTTTGTAACAGGAGCCCCACTAAAGGGTTCACTAAAAGTTAGTGCAGGTTAAAAAATGCCCTTAATTTCACAATCAATAAAAGGATTAATAACATTAAAAGCTTCATCGAAACTTTTATCAGGAGATAAATTATCTGCTTTGGTAACAGCTATATCTAATGCCACAGCTCAATATGTACTTTCTGCAGCAATTGTCAATAGCACTAATATAGCGTTGGGTCCCGGAAGTGGAACCCAAACAGGTCGAATATCCGGGCTCGTTCCGAATACTATGTCATCTCTTATGATGTTAAAAGCTTCTTCAGCAGGATTATCTGGAAGAGATATAAGAAAATTGTTAGATGCCGTTTCTTTTGGAGTTGTAAATTCGATGAAAAGTGTATTACTTCAAGGTGTAATAATAGGAGCAGGTCCGGGAACAGGTACCAGTAAAATTACAGGATTATCAACATCAGCATTACAGAAATTAATATTAGCACAATCTTTTTTCAGACAAATATCAGGAAATAAATTAAGGGCATTAATCTCTGCAATGTCTTTTGGAATCATTAATCATATAATGTTATCAGGTATCGTAAATATTACTGATATTGGAGTGGCCGCGTCTCCTCCGGTAGGCCCTGTTACAATACCAACTGCACCAGGAACAGGAAGGCTTGTTTAAATGACGACTGATTTAAGTAAAATTTTAACATATCAATCTATTGATTTCACAAAATTTGAAATAAGGGGAGCTAAATCAGGTATAAATAATGCCCGTACAACCGGACCTGTTTATACAGACGGAACGGATTGTTCCCAATACAATAGTCCATGTTATATTCCTGCAAGTAGTTCTATTACAGGAGACGGCTCTTTCTCCGCTGATAGTAGTTTTGTTACGGATCTTGTTTTTGATTCACCATACGCGACGCTCACTACATCATCCTTAAAAATTGGGGATAATCTTACTGCTAATTCAAAGACTTTTCAGATAACTGATATTCTGACACCGAACAGTTTTGAAATAGATGGGACAGGATTAGAAGGAACATACCCTATCTCTTTTAATTTAGGTCCCCGGAATTATCTGATTGAACCGGATCTAATTAATAATACTTCTTATGGTACGGCTACATTTACTCTGGGTGACGCAACAGTGACAGGCAGTGGGACTACCTGGCTTAGTGAACTTTCTGGTGGAGACTTTATAAAACATGATGGATTTCAGTATTATTACAGGATAGCTGGAGTTATTAATGACACAACATTAGGATTAGTATCTTCTTACACAGGCGATACAACAACAGGTTCTTATACCGCAAAAAAATGGATTATTGGCCGTACAAGAGTTCAATATGCTAAGAATGATATTACTTTTGATAATAAGTCAGGGAATTGGAAATATGATGCTACTGCAGGCAGTGACATAACTACTTCAACTGATTTTCTTCCCTTTGCTGATGGGATTCATCTGGCATTTACTCATTCATTGAATAGTTCTTATCCGGATCTTATGGATGTTGCTACAGAGAATTTCATTACTTTAACACAAGAAACTCAATATGAGACTCCACAGTTTTCTTTGCCGGTAGTTCCTCACCCAGAAACATTTGTTCTATATATAAATAATATAAAAAAAGATAAATATCCTGAGGGTAATCAGGATTATATATTAAATTATTCTTCGAGTCCTGTCTATGAAGTACCGCCTCCTCCTGATCAAAGGCGTATTGCTAATGTAATGTTTCTGGATAAAATTTCGAATGTTACGCCAGATCCGTCAACAACGGAAACCGGACAAATACAGATATTAAATGATGAAGGAAATGAAGTTTTAGGAATACTTCCGGGATCAGAAACAATCATAGTTGATAGTACATCCCAGATACCCAATAAAGATTATGTATTAGAGTCTAATTCAGGTATTATGGAAATTACTGATTCTACAGTTAGTGAACCTTTAGTTAAATATGTAGGTATAGATTTCAGTGAATATATAGATTACGGATTTGAAATTTATTTAAATGGAATAAAACAGAAAATATCTTTTCCGGCCAAAACAGATGATGATGTGATTTTTCAACCTGCTACCGGTCAGATGAAACCCCGTAATCAGGATCATCCCGGGCCAAATGATATCTATCAAATAAATTATATGGTGGAATCAGATTCCATTGTTGATGAAGCTGTGACGGTTGTTGATGGCCAGACAGTTATTAATACTCAATATTATCCAGTAAAACAGGAATCAGTTTTTTTGTTAAAAAATGGAGATATACTGGATGAAGGCGTCGATTATTTTGTCAGCTATTTAACTGGAAGAATATCTTTTACTGTATCGCTTTTAAAGACTGATTCTATTGTTTTAAATTACACTCCTTTATCAAAACAGGTAAATGATTTAACGTATGTTAATGGAACATCATATTGTACAGTACATGATGCTAAATTGATTATAACATCTGTAAATAACTATGAATTTGCTCTGATAAATCCCGGTCTGAATACAGAAAATATAGAAATACTCCGAATATATAACGAGACCAGGGATGCTGATTATAATCTTAGACATGTAAGTCAGAAAAATAATCTTATAAAGTTAGAAAAAAATTCTATAAATAATTCTATAGGTTTGTCTGGTTCGGATATCGTTGTTATAGATTATACCTTTGAAAGTGAAACTGTTGAATATGCTCCGGTAATTATAAATTATCTGAATATAGAGGAAGGTGATACAGCTATTTATATTGAAAATAATGATGTGACCCCATTAATTATTATCGGGGCTGTTTTGAATCTTCAATTACCGGAAACTTCTACACAATTCTTTTTTGAGGTAACAAATGTATTATATGATGGATATGGGACCCGGATAAGTCTTAAAACTCCAGCTCCTGAAGATATTGTAAATCCCTCACTATTTATAACTGATGATAAAGTTTCATTTTTAAATATACCCTTAAAAGCTGATAATATTGTATCTGGTTCTTCAACTCTTTCTTTTACCGGTGATAATATCAGAAATATTTTCAGACCAAAGACCCTTGTTAATATCAGTAATGACTACTATCAAGTTTCCGATGCCTTCTATGACA
>QNDG01000034.1 GCA_003645915.1 Candidatus Zhuqueibacterota bacterium
AATGGACTGGTCATCATCACCAACAACACATATATTTTTGTGCTTTTTACTGAGCAGTTTTATTAATTGGTACTGAGCCCTGTTTGTATCCTGATATTCATCAACAAGTATATATCTGAACTTTCCGGCATAATAATCCAGTACATCCTCTCTTTCATTAAAAAGATATATCGGTACTGTAATTAAATCGTCAAAATCAAATCCGTTATTTCTTTTAAGTCTGGTCTGATAATCAGGATAAATCCTTGATACAATCTCTTCAAAGGGAGAAGATACTCTCTCGCTGAAAGTTTCAGGTGATATCAGACTGTTTTTTGCCATGCTTATTGTGCTGAGTATTGCACGGGCTGAAAACCGTCCCGCTTCCGGTACATCTTCAGTAATAATCTTTTTTATTATACTTTCCTGATCTTCTCTGTCATATATTACAAAATCCTTAGTATAACCTACTGCAGATGCTTCCCTGCGGAGAATACGTGAAAATATTGAATGAAAAGTGCCAATCCATAAACCTCCGCTCTCCGGAACAAATTTGCTTATTCTTTCTTTCATCTCACCGGCAGCTTTTTTTGTAAATGTGACTGCAAGGATATTTTCCGGAAGCACATCTCTTTCTGCTATCAGGTGTGCAATACGCATTGTCAGGACTCTGGTCTTTCCGCTTCCTGCTCCTGCCAGTACAATCAGAGGACCGTCTCCGGCCAGAACGGCTTTTTTCTGCTCGTTGTTCAATGTATTCAAAAATTTTTCCACAAGTTTCCCTTTTCAGACAGATTTACTTTTTCAGCCGCCTGACTCTTTTTCTTTCAATGTCAAATCTTTTCTTTGCTTTTATGTGATCAATAATTGTTTTTGAAAAATGGTGTGAGCCGTCTCCGTTCGCCACCATGTACAGGTACTTTGTGCTGTCCGGATACAGAGCTGCAATAATTGATTTGACACCTGGGTTATTAATAGGACCTGGAGGAAGACCTGCATAAATGTATGTATTGTAAGGAGAATCAATTTTTAGATCCTTTTCCAAAAGCCGCCTGGGTCCGTTTTTTATTATGTACTGTATTGTAGGATCCGCCTGCAGTCTCATTCCTATTCTCAACCTGTTATGATATAACGAAGAAACAGTTGCTCTCTCCCTGTCAAGCTGCACTTCTCCTTCAATTATGGAAGCTAATGTCATCACCTGATGTACACTTAAATTTATTTCTTCAGCACGGGCTCTGAGAGAATCTGTAAACAGCTCCTTCCATCTTTTTACCATTGCATCCACAATTTCAGAGGCAGTTACATTTTTTCTGAACTTATAAGTATCTGGATAAAGATACCCTTCAAGAGAACCTGCTCTTATTCCATACGACTTACAAACCGAATCGCTTTTAACCAGACGCATAAAATCCAGAGAATCAACATTAAATTTTCTGCTGATTAATCCGGCCATGTCCCTTGCTTTCATCCCTTCCGGAAAAGTAATTGACTGCGTAATAACTCTTCCCTTGTAAAGTTTAAGTGTCACACTGTAATTATTTAAGCGGCCGGAAAAGATGTAATCACCGGACTGCAGTTTTGTGGAAACGCCAAGAATTTTTATAGCTGCAATAAACCTTTTTTTGTTTCTGATTACTCCTTTTTCAACAAGCATATCAGCAATCTCAAAAGAGCTCATGCCCGGCTTAACAGTTACAGCCTGTTTTTGCAGGGAACTGACAGTTAAAGTCGGATAAAAAAATATGTAAAGTACATTCAAAAAGGCAAAAAATATTACAATAAAGATTGCATATAATAGTCTGTGTAATTTTATAGATGTCAATAAATTTTGTAAAATCCTCATTAACTACTCCGATTTTATTAATTTTTCCACATCAGGATCAGGCTCAATGTTCAGAGGTACAGGAATAAAGGAAATGTCGTATTCCGGATCCCGTTTTATTCTGAATTTAATCTCGATCTTACCGAGAGTTCTGCCTTCTGTTCCTGCAACAGCAAAAAGCACTTTTTTATAATATCTGTATCCGCCGCGGATTGATTCTTCGGAGCCGCAGCCCAGAATAATATTTATTTTCCCGGGGAATTTATCAACCAGATTCCTGTTTTCATCTTCACTTAAACCTGAAAGTATAACCAGACAGTCATACTCTTTTTCCTTCCGTAAGATCTTCCTTAACGCAGATACAGGTGAAGTGAACTTTGAACCGGGAATGTTTTTTAATTTACCGCAAAGTCCTGCAAATAGAACCTTTTTGCCTTTCATCTTAATATTTTTTGATTCAGGGAAAACAGTTATTATGTTTGATGAAATAAAAGGAATGTTATAATCACGTAACTTGCGTAAAAATTCAATCCCATACAAAAAATCGTTCTTCCCTGTATTAACCACATCATATTCAATGAGTGAATAAATTCTGCCCACAAGCAAATCACTCTTTTCCTGTTTATAAGATGAGAGAAAATTGCCGTAATCAGCAAGAATATCACACTGACCGGAACGTTTTAACGAATCAATAACAGTTTTCCTGTACGCAAGCCCTCCCCACGGCTCGGGCGGACAATTGCATGATTCAACAAGCCCGTTATTATCTCCTGAAAAAATCAGAATAATTTGATTATCTTTCGGACCCGGCAGCAGATTAAGAGGCAGTGCCAGCAGAAGAATACAGACTATTGAAATTTTATTCTTAATTAATCCAATCATAACAGCTGGTTAATTTACGATATTTATTTTCTTATGTCAATATCAAACCAATTAATCTGAAAATATTTTATCAGCAGGGATGATTAAAATTGCCAGATTGAAGATAAAATAACTAATTTTGTTAAAAAAAGAAGCCGCCCGGTTAATTCCGGACAGCCCCTTTTTTCAGAACAGTGTCAATCAATATTAATTTGAGAGCTTATGAAATTTGTATCTCGGATCCTTAACAGGTTTGAATCTTTTTGATTCACCTTCACGTTCTAAAAAATCCAGTCTGCCTGCAATCAGACTTCTTTCTTTTATCAATTTTGATTTTGAATAGGATGTAAACAACGCAGTACCAAGTACCCCTGCTAATCCGCCTGCTAAAAAAGCCGCAATATAACCAAGCATAATTCCCTCTTTAAACATATTCTCTGTTTTTTCTTCTCTTTAGAACTTTGAGCAAAAAACGGGCCAGAAATGTAAAGCTGAAATCAGGCTTAAACCTTTGATATCTCTGCAATTTTCAAAAACAAATGGAATTAATTGCCCTTTTTTCACCAGGAAATATCTTCCCTCTGTCTGTTTTTAAAAATAAGTCTGTTTTGTGGACATCTGCCTAATAATATCTGAAAATCATCTTTATTAATTGTAACTGACAATACTTTAACATTATAAAGCATTTCAGCTCCAGTTTTTTATTTCGATTAAATTAATATATCCTAGGCAACGATTTATTTCTTTTTGAAATCATATCTCTTTTTTTGAAATTTTTACCTGTATTTGCACTGATATATCGACTTTTTAATACGATTATTATTTTACCAGTGGACAAATTGGACAAATTATATTATATTCCCCATGATTATTTTTCAGGAGGCTTAAATGAAACTTGGAATAACAGGACTCCCTCTTTCAGGGAAAACAACAATTTTTGAAGCACTTACGGGGCTTCAGCACGAACCAGAGAAAAAAAGCGAGCTGAAAAGAGCTCTTGTAAAGGTGCCTGATGAGCGCATTGACAGACTAAGTGAAATTTTTAACCCAAACAAGAAAATATATGCTACAATAGAATACATACTTCCTTCCCAAACTGCTGTTTCAGGCAAGCAAGGAGAAGACAGCCGCTTAAATTCAATAAGGGACTGTGATGCATTTATTCATGTTCTCAGAAATTTCAAACTTACGGGCAGTGATCAGCCTTCTCCTGCAGAAGATTTTAAAAAACTGGATGAGGAATTGATCTTTAATGATCTTGTTGTTACTGAAAAAAGAATTGAACGGCTTGAGCTTGATAAAAAACGGCACCGACAGATTGACGAGAAAGAAGAAAAACTGCTTCACAGATGCCATGAGATTCTTGAAAACAATGAGCCTTTAAGGCACCATCCTGATATTGCGAATGCTCCGGAGCTGAAAGGTTTTGCATTTTTATCAGGAAGACCTGTACTGGTCATTCTGAATAACAGTGACGATGATAAAAACCTGCCTGATCTTCCCGGAATAACAGACAGGGAAATCTGTACTGTTGTTCAGGGAGAAATAGAATATGAAATCTCTCAGATGAACCCTGAAGATGCAGAGACATTTTTAAAGGAATACGGGATTTTGGAACCTGCAGTAAATAAAGTAATAAGACTCTCATACGATCTTCTGGGTCTAATCTCTTTTTTAACAGTGGGCAAGGATGAGGTCAGAGCATGGACAATAAAAAAGAATACAGCAGCTGTTGATGCGGCAGAAGCTGTACACAGCGATATAAAGAAAGGTTTTATCAGAGCTGAGGTTGTTTCTTATAAGGATTTTATTGAAGCCGGTTCGTATGCAGAAGCCCGTAAGCACGGTAAAGTCCGGCTTGAAGGTAAAACCTATATTGTACAGGACGGAGACATTATTGATTTCAGATTTAATGTATAGATCCAGACAATTTAAATATCATTTGTCATGAGACGGGCTCAATAAAACTCAGGGGAAATCAACAATCTCTTGCAGGCAATTAATATTGTTTGTCCGATGAATATTAAAGCATGCAGCGACTTTCCGGCGGGAAGGCAACTGTCAATTCCTCACAAAAACCCGTAAAAAGTAAAAAAATAAAAGCTGTCAAATATAACCTTAAGATTATTTTTTTGCTTCTCCATAATAATAAAATTAAGCAATCATTTATAATATTTTACTTGACAAATTTAATAATATTTATTACAATATGTATCACCATTATATTATTCTCTTTTTATTAATGATCTTAAAAAGGCAGGCAGCATGGAAAACAATACTACTTTTATTGATCAGGATATAATTTATAATCCAGGCCGTTCAAAAATTTTTAAATACATAATAATAGTTTTCTTCTCAGTGTCTCTTTTGGGCTACTTTTTTATTGTTATTGATTTTGCATTATCAAAAAAGATATTATCCGTACTTGTTTTTGCTGTTTACGGCCTGATTTTGGTTGGATTAACACTTAAAAGAGTATATGTTTATAAAAAATACGGCAGAAAATACATTAAAATTATTGGTGGTAATCTGGAAATTAAACAATCATATAAAAATTCTGCCATACAAATCAGAAATGACCAGATAAAAAATATCAGCTTTTCATCAAATACATTTGTTCTGAAACTGCAAAACAATGAAAAAATTGAATTTAAGACTCCAATTGATGTATATCTTGATTTAAGGAAAAAATTAACTGATTTTGCCAATGAGTATGACATAAACTGTTAGAAATTCCAGGCATTGTTTACATATTCTCGGGGAAAATTATTAAATAAATTTTTCCACAGGAGTCAGACCAACCAATGAGTTATGTTATGGTTTTATCGCAGTCTCAAAATTTTTTCCATGGGCAGATGAATAAAACTCTGTCTTTGTATGCGATATCTCCATGGTTGCTCTAACAACAAGTTTAGCTTTTCCACCGGATTTCGGGTTTTTTACTTTTGTAAAGCATTGCTCAATTCTCTGTTCTTTACATAATTTCACGAAAGCATGATTACCCGGCTGAGCAATACATTCTGTGCCGTTCTCCGCGTAGCAAACTTTTTTGTATATGACCACTCTTCAATAAATTGCTCAAGGAAAAGCGCAGCAGAATATTAATTTTCACGGCTGCTCTTTTAATTAATGATAAAATTAATCTGAGTAATCATATCATTAAAGTGACCTTTTTTGTAATAATATGGACATTATGCTCTATATGATAACAGTAAACATCCACCACCAGAGGTGGTGGCATTTTGACTTCACGCAGAGAGGGGAGACTAAAAGAAGGCACGTCACTGCCGGTCTGTTCAGGATCGGGATGATTTGAAGATCAAGCAAATCGAATCACTTAATATAATTTGGGACTACGGTCTAATCTCATGTATTGTCCTGCCAGTTCTGTATCTCCTGTTTAAGAACTTTAACAATATCTTTCTCCGGAATTTTTTCTATTACTTCACCTTTTTTGAAAAGCAGACCTTCACGTTTTCCGCATGCCACACCTATGTCCGCTTCTCTTGCTTCGCCGGGCCCGTTAACTGCACACCCCATAACTGCAACAACAATCGGTTTTGTAATATTTTTAAGCTCACTTTCCAGCTCTTCAACAATCCCGGTTACATCTGTTTCAGTGCGGCCGCATGTAGGGCAGGAAATAATTGTTGCTCCTCTTTTTCTCAAATGCAGAGAATTTAAAATCAAAAATGCTGCTTTAATTTCTTCAACAGGATCTCCTGTTAATGATACCCGGATTGTATCGCCAATACCCTGAGCAAGAAGCGCGCCTATTCCCACTGCAGAACGGATTGCTCCAGTTTTTACGCTTCCCGATTCCGTTACACCGAGATGTATAGGATAATCGGTTTTTTGTGCAATAATTCTATTGGCGTCAATCATAACTCTTACATCCGAAGCCTTGACAGAGATTACAATGTTCCTGAATCCGTTTTTCTCACAAAATTTTACGTGGCGCATTGCACTTTCCGCAAGAGCTTCTGCTCCGGGATGTCCGAATTTTGACAAAATATCCTTCTCAAGAGAGCCGCTGTTCACGCCTATTCTTACAGGTATATTTTTTTCTGCTGCTTTCTCAAGAATTTTCAACACTCTGGTTTCCGAGCCGATATTGCCCGGATTAATTCTGATTTTATCAGCACCGTGCTCGATTGATAAAATTGCAAGTTTGTAATCAAAATGTATATCTGCGACAAGAGGAACGTTTATCTGCTCTTTGATTTTATATAAACTTTCAGCCGATCTTTTATCAGGCACAGCTACTCTTATTATCTCACACCCTGCAGCAGAAAGAATGCGTATCTGTTCAACAGTACTTTTTATATCATCTGTTTTTGTGTTTGTCATAGACTGCACAACAACAGGGCTGTCCCCGCCAATGCATACATTGCCTACAAATACTTTATGTGATTTCCTTCTGCCCGAACCGCTCTTTTCCATTAATACCTCAATATTTTTTAGTATCTAAGAACCTCTGTTAAGACCTGTGCAACTTTTTCCAGATCCGCATATTCAATAACCAAAGGAGGAAGGAACCTTATGGTGTTTTCCCCTGCAGTAATTGCAAGCACACCCATCTCCTGCATTTTATTTACAGCCTCGGAAGCATCGCAGAAAAGCTCAACACCTACCATCAAACCGAGGTGACGGATCTCTTTTACTGATGACAGAGTATTTTTCTTAATAAGCGATACAAACCTGTCCCCTTTTTCGGAAACTTTCTTAATCAGAGATTCCTTTTTAATATAGTCTATTACAGTTACTGCCGCAGCGCATGAAAAAGGGTTCCCCCCAAAGGTTGAGCCGTGTCTGCCAGGCATGCCAGGAATTTTATCGGAAACCAGAACAGCACCAATGGGGACTCCACCTCCGAGACCTTTGGCCAGAGTTACAATATCAGGTACAATTCCGTACTGCTCAAACGTAAAAAACGTACCTGTTCTGCCTACTCCTGTCTGAACTTCATCAATAATTATCAGAATATTGTTTTCCCGGCAAAACATACTCAGGTTTTTGATAAATGTCTTATCTGCCGGATAAATACCACCTTCTCCCTGAACCAGTTCAATTATCACTGCTGCTGTATCTTGATTAATTTTACTTTTAAACGATTCAAAATTATTGTACTCTGCAAAATCAAATCCCGGTACAAGGGGCTTAAAAGGCTCCCTGTACTTCTCCTTAAAAGTAGCGCTTAGCGCACCCATTGTTCTTCCGTGAAAACTCCGCTCAGCACAGACAAATCCATGCTTTTTAGTTGCATACCTTGCAAATTTTATAGCTGCTTCTATGCTCTCAGTACCTGAATTGCAGAAAAACACCCTGTTTAAACTGTCAGGAGCAAGCCCTGTTAATTTTTCTGCAAGCTCTGTTCTTTTGTCATTATAAAAATGATTTGATACGCTGATTATCTTTTCTGCCTGTTTTTTAAGTGCATGTGCCAGAATCCTGTTACCATGGCCAAGAGACGCCACGCCTATCCCGCCAATGCAGTCAATATACTCTCTTCCTCTGCTGTCTTTTACTCTTGCACCTGTTCCGCTGACAATCTCAATATCTCTCCGTGTGTAAACTTCAAATTCACTGGATTTCATCCTGCTATGTTCCCTTTTTACACCTGTTATAATTCTATTTCAAGCTGATTTGTATCCGGAAATTTTTTCTTTTTTGCCTTCTCCAGAATTGAAACAAAAGTATTTTCATCCA
>QNDG01000035.1 GCA_003645915.1 Candidatus Zhuqueibacterota bacterium
AAATTACCTCAGCAGACAGAGCAGTTTTTATCGTTTAAAAGAGACGGCCTTACAGGAGCAGAAGCGGAATCTAAGAGGTTACTTGTAGTTGGTGTAGGAAACATTGGATACGAAATTGTAAAAATTGCCAGAGGTCTGGGAATGAAGGTAAACGGTGTTGATATAGTTTTACGTCATTCCGATGTTAATTATGTATCAATAGATACGGGAATTAAAGAGGCAGATATTGTTGTATGTGCAATGAATCTTACAAATGAAAACAGAGGTTATTTTTCATACGATCTTCTGAAAAAATCAAAAAAAGGAGCTGTTTTTATAAATATTGCAAGAGGAGAGCTTTCTCCGCCTGAAGCATTACTGCGGCTTATTACTGAAAAACATCTTGGCGGGATAGGTATTGATGTATATGATCATGAATCAGAACTTGCGGTATCTTTGAGAACTGGAAATAAAAGCAGTGATGAAAAAGTGGATGCATACCTGAAACTGGTTAAACTCCCAAATGTCATCATGACTCCGCACAATGCTTTTAATACAAATGAATCTGTCATAAGAAAATCCGAACAGAGTATTCAGCAGATTGTTCATTATTTTGATAAACGCGATTTCTTATGGAAGGTTCCGGATATAGAGTGAAAGAGAACCTGGAATATGATAAAGCCGGAAACAAAAGAATGTCTCCGGCTTTTTTATGAGGAAGGTTTAAAATACGGATGTAATTGAGGGAGATTTAACTAAAAATTTTATTAAAAATAATGATATAATACCTCCTGCAATTCCTGTTATAAATTGCGGTGTTGTCATAATATATACGACAGAACCTGGTAAAAAAGTTCCGAAAAATATTGGCAGAACCCGGATTATGGCAATAAACAGTATTATTGTTTTTAATAGCGATGCAGAGATTATTGTTATCCCCATATAAAAGATATCTTTTTGTTGATTAAAATTGCCAAAATGTTTAAATCCCATAACGAAAACGAGAATGTAAACAGAGTTACCGATTGCAATAAATGGTACCATGGGGCCAAGTATTCCCGGAAGAATACCTCTTATAAATGCTGCAAAAGGAGTAATAAAGCCAATAATAACAGCAGGAACAGGTCCGAGTATAAATCCTGCTGTTACAAGAACAGCATTTACAAGAGGGCCGGTAAAAATCTGAGGCAGACCAATTGTCTGTATTATTATTGTAATTGCCAGAAAAGCAGCTGATTTTGTTATCTTCAGATTATTCACATGCTGTTCCTCATCTACCCGGAAATCCTGTTTTAAAAATGCTTACTGAGAAACTTGTTCCTGGCTCATATGCCCAGCTTACATATGAAAGGTGGTTTCTGTATTTTATATTAAACAAGTTACTTATCTGAAGTTGTACTTTATAACCGGTTAAAAATTTAAAATATTTATCCAGAGCAGTACCAAAACTAATGTCTGTTATAATATAACCGGGTGTGTTTGATTCATTCTTTGATGTGCGGTTTTGTGCTGCAGTGATGTTAAGCTTTGCTCTCAAATAAAATCCATGTTTTTTATTCGATAATTTTATACCTGTAATTATATTTGCCGGAGGTATCATAGGAAGAGGAGAATTTAAGTTTATATCATCTCCGTATGAATATGAGCCGGTAGCAAAAAAATTAATGTTTTTAAAAGGTTCTGCTGAAAAGTAGAATTCTCCTCCAAATAGAAGTGCACGGCCGATATTTGAGTACTTAAATGTGTCTTTTGCAGCATTGATTGGTTCCATTACGATAAAATCCGTAATAAAGTTTCTAAACAGACTTATTTCTCCGGAAAAACAATCGGTTTTGAATTTTACTCCAGAGTCAAGGTTCAGACTTGTTTCCGGTAAAAGCTCCGGTTTACCTGTTAAGTATCCGATCTGAGATGTTCCTTTAAAATATCTTTCCTGAAGTGTCGGGGATTTAAAAGCTCTTCCCACATTAAAAAAGAAATGAGTATAATCCGATGCAGAGTACAAAATTCCAAGGGAACCACTGAAATCATGATCTGTACTGTTAATATTATGCTGCGCCAGAGTGTTAGGTGTGGCAAGAGCTTTTGAAAAAACAAAGTCATATCTGATACCTGCAGTAACTCTGAAAAAACGGGTAAATTCCCATTCATCTTCAATAAACATTCCAAGACCTTGTCTGAACGATTCGGGAGTTGGGGGTGTGTAATCAGCAGGAGGATCTTTTACAAGTACTCCTGACTTATCTGTAATGTAGGAATCGCTTGTCCTTGATGTTTTGTTGAAATTGTGAAAACCGTCTGCTCCAAATATTAAAAGATTATTTCCGGATAAGAATTTTCCTGTCTGTATGTCAAAACCACATGCATTTAAGTACCTTTTTGCTTCAAGAGTGCTGTTTGCATATACAGTGCCTTTAGGTATATTTTTGAACAGTGCATTAAAATTTCGATTTTCAGTTTGATAAAATATCTTTGCAAAGCTTTTTGACCAGGATTTATTTCTCGGAGTGTGGCTATATTCAACCGAGTAAGAATTTCTGAAGTATTCTTTAAATCCTGACTGTTCAGCGTATGGACTGACCGGTACTCCCACATCAGTCATTCGGTTGAATTCGCTTTTAATTCTTATTCTGTTCAGGTTTGAAATTTTGTAATAAATTTCAGCGCTTAAAGTTTTACCTTTGTAACCTGTATTATTCAACACTCCGTTTGGAGTTTTTATATTTCCAGCCGAACGATTATTTAAAACCAACATAAAACTTACATTTTTTGAAGATCCGGAAATATCTGCGATTTCGCTGTATTGATTATTAACTGAGTTATAGGTAAATCCTGCATTAAAGTATGTCTTGTTCTGTCTTGTAAAACCAGGAGCTTGTTTTCTGATTATATTTATTACTCCGGCAACAGCATCAGATCCGTACATTACGGAACCGGGCCCCCTTATGACTTCAATCCTGTTAATCTGAGCAATGTCTATTAATGGAGCATGATTTCCGTAACTTCTCAGAACATTCATCTTTAATCCGTCAATCAGAGTAAGTACATGACTGCCAGAAAGTCCCCGCAGAACAGGTTTAATACTCCAGGGACCTGTTTTTGTAACATTTGTACCCGGAATCTCATAAAGCGCATCTTCAATTGTAATTAATTTATTTGCTGATGTACTGACTTTTAAAACAGAAGAAGGCATACATGTTTCGAAAATACTTTTTTCGTAGCGGTTTGCAGTTACAATTACAGGTTCGTGGATTTTGTATAAAGTGTCCGCTTTAAATACATTTTCTGCTTTTAATGTAAGAACTGAAATAAAATAAAGAGAAATAATGATTATAGTTTTATGATTAAGTAACAAATCAAAACTCCTTATTATTGGAAAGCTTAACAGTAAATGTTGAACCTTTGTCAGGACAGCTTTTTACTGATACAGAACCATGATACATAGATACTATTTTTTTTACAATTGCAAGGCCCAGACCGCTGCCTGAAATATCTCTGGTTTTGCTGTTTTTTATCCGTACAAATTCATTAAACAAATTTTTTATATCTTCTTCAGAAATACCGATACCTGTATCTTCAACAGTAATTTCAATATAATTATTCTTTTTACTTATAAACAAATCAACCGAACCGTTCTTTTTATTGTATTTAACAGCGTTTGATAAAAGATTGTTAAGTATTATTTCAATCTCGCTTTTATCGCAGACAAAATATATCTTATCTTTCGCATAGAGAGAAATTTTAATATTTTTTTCAAGAGCTGCCGCAGATGCAGTCTCAATTGCTTCATGTGCAATATCAACCAGATTGTTTTTTATTAAAATTCGTTCTCTTTTTCCTGATTCGATTTTTGTGAGATCAAGAATGTCTGCAATTAATTTAAGCATACCGTCTGTTCTCTTAAAACATCTGTCAATAATTTCTTTGTATTCTTTAATATCTGTTCCAAGTGCCCCGTCCTTCATAAGATGTAAATAACCCTGAACTGCATTTATAGGAGCCTTTAATTCATGCCCGAGAACGGAAATAAACTGAAATCTTATTTCGTGCCGCTCTTTTGCAAGTTTTTTAACCTGCCGTGTCAGCGTTAGATTTTTTACGGCTTTTTCTACAGTTGTATTCAGCTCCTGAGGAGTAAAAGGCTTGGCAATAAAGTCAAATGCTCCTTTTTTTATTGCAGAAACTGCTGTTTCAAGAGAGGCATATGCAGTAATCATTATTATGGAACATTCTTCTTTATCAATATCCATATGTTCAAGAAGATCTATCCCGCTCATCCCTGGCAGTTTATAATCAAGGAGAAGTATGTCCGGTTTTCTATCCCTGATTTTTTCAACAGCCTCTTCAGCGCTTCCGGCAGTGTCACACCTGAAGTTTATATTTTCTCCACCGGGTTCAATGGTCATTGAATAACGATTTAGTGCTTTTTGTGTGCCAAGCCTCATTCCGAGCTCGTCATCAACTATTAGTACATTTAGTGTCGTCATGATTATATCTTAATAATTATATCCTGAATAATCAGGGGCTGTCCTTTATGAATATTAATCAGGACAGCCCCGTAAATACTTACTTTTCAAAACCACTTTAAAATTGCATCTGCTGTTGCATTAATAATCGGATACGCAATTGGAGAAGATGTAAGCAGCGGATGTGTACCGATCTGCAAAGTATCAATTTCCATATCTGTCATATGTTTCTGAATCATTACAGACAAAATGTTGATAATCTCCCCGACAGAATTTCCGCCCCTTACCTCACCGCCGAGAAGAGTATGTGAATATCGGGAGAAAATAAGTTTTACGTAAAGTTTTGATGCGTCAGGAAGTTTTCCGGGGTGTCTGTCAAATGTTTCTGCTGTGCCAACCACATACTCAACACCAAGGGCTTTTGCGTCTTTTTCAGTAATCCCGGAAACCCCTACTGCGATATCAGCAATTTTTGTAGAAAATGATCCGAGAACACCCATAAATTTGCGCATTACTTTAATGTCATATAGATTAGATCCTACTAATCTGCCTTCTGCCATTGCTGTTGATGCAAGCATTATTCTGTGGTATTCGCCTGTATAGCAGTTTCTTTTAGCAGAGCAGTCTCCGACTGCGAAAACGTCCTTCTCAGAAGTTCTTAAATATTCATCAACTATTATGCCGTAGTGATCATCATACTGCAGTCCCGTTTTTTCGGCAAGTTCCACATTAGGAATATATCCGGCAGAAAGGATTACCATATCGCCTGATATGGTCTTTCCGTTATCAAGAAGAACTCCTGTAGCAGAGTCATCTCCCAAAATCTCTTTAACTGTTGCATTTGTGACAATATCTGCGCCTGCGGATTTTAACCCCTGTTGTATCATGTCACCGAATTCCTTATCCATAGCAAGAGGGAGAAGATGATCAAGACGCTCGATAATTGTGATTTTTTTACCTCCCTTAAGAAGCTCATCTGCAACTTCCAGTCCGATAAAACCACCGCCTATAATTATAATTTTTTCCTTTGATTCCAGACGTTTCTTAAGGCTCTCAAGATATACCTTATCTTTTTTTATACAAAATACATTTTCCTTTTCAACTCCCTTAATAGGTGGGATTAAAACTCTTGAACCTGTGGCAATTACAAGCTTTTCATATTTTATCTTTTCACCGCTTTTAAGAACAAGTGTGTGGTCTTTTCTGTCTGTAACCTCGTCAATAATAATGTCAATATTTTTACTGTTAAGGGGCTTATCCGGCAGGATGTTATCTTCAATTTTTTCAAGGGAGTGCAGAATATACGGAATACCGCATGGAATCATGGATATTTCTTCTCTTCTGATAATTGCAATCTTTTTATCAGTGTAGGTGTTCCTTGCTGACACTGCAGTAGTAAAACCTGCAGGGCCCCCTCCGATTATTACGATATCATACTGTTTCATTTGTTTTTTCCTCCATAAGTTTGTTTATTTCTTTTTTAAGCTGTTCAAATCTTAATGGTTTGGCAAGAAATACATCCGCTTTTATCCAGTTTTTCTCTTCTTCTGTGGATGCGTCAAAAGCTATGCCTGTTTCTCCTGTGACACTGCTTACAATTATTACAGGAATGTCTCTGTCAATCTTTTTAATGTGATAAGCAAGGGCAAAACCACCGTCAACATTCTCCATCATCAGATCTATAATTGCAAGATCGGGTTTTTCGTTTTTTAATATATCTTCTGCAGGTTTCTGACCCTGTGCTTTAAGTACATTAAATCCTGCATTTTTTAATTGTATTTCGGTCTGATATAAAAAATCCGTATCATCATCCACAAGAAGTACAGTTTTTTTGTTATTTACCATATTCTACCTCTTTGTATGTTTTTTCAGATTCTAAACTTCTGTAACGGGGTATCTTAATCATAAATTTTGTACCCACAGGCCCTTTTACAGGATCATTATTTGATTCCACGCTTATTGAACCATTGTGCATTTTTATTATGCCGTATGCTATTGCAAGCCCCAGACCTGTACCTTTTCCTGTTGGTTTTGTTGTAAAGAACGGCTCGAAAATTTTAGATTTTATATCATCGGAGATTCCGCATCCGTTATCAGAAACTTCAATAACAATCTCATTATCGGTATCTTCTGCTGTTATCTTAAGAACGCCTCTGTTGTCCATTGCTGTAAGAGAATTATTAATAAGATTTGTCAAAACCTGAATTATTTGATCTCTGTCTAATTCTGCATAAGGGTTGGCAACCTTATATAATTTCTCCAGAATTACTGTTTTTGGTATTTTTACAGGTATGGAGCTGTCAATAATTTCGCATATGTTTACTCTTTGTGCGTTTACTTTATTCTGTCTTGCAAATCTAAGCAAACCGGATACTATTTTTTTTGCTCTGTCAGCGTGTTCCGTAATCATTGCCAGATCGTCATACAATTCCGGATATTTTTCAGAATCTTCGAGAAGAAGATGTGAATACATAATTACAACACCAAGAGGATTGTTAACTTCATGGGCAATACCTGCTGCAAGCTGACCCATGCTTGCCAGTTTTTCAGACTGAATAAGAGCTTCTTTTGCATTGGCAAGGTCTTTGTTTGATTTGTGAAGTTTGTCAATTGTTTTATGAAGCTGTTCAATGGTGTAGGGAAGACACATTTCACTCTCGGCCATACCTTTTGAAATCGCCACAGCATGTTCTCTGCATGTTTCATATCCACATGCACCGCAGTTAAGCTCATCTTCCGGACGGAATTTCCCCATTTTTTTCAGTATTGCTGTTATTTCAGAACTGTCGGGAGCCTCTATCTTCTGGCTGTCCGGTGTAAAGTCTCTGGAAAGATCCACATCCCGCAGCTTACCCATAAAGGTACGCCACTGGCCGGCATTGAGTTCAAGAAATCTTTTTCTTACATATTTGCTGACACGTGTTCGTTTTTTGTAAAGAGGCTCTCTGTTTGTCATGCCTGCCCCCATAATACACCCGTCACAACATAAAAGATCCAGAAACCTTGCATCCAGATCTCCTGATTCAAATTCATTTAATGCTTCAATAAAGTTTTTTCTGCCGTTTGCAGACACAACTTCACAAGTGATAAGATCTTCATGAATTTCAGCTGATTCAAGCAGGCCTCTTCTTACGGGGAACAAACTCCCTTTTCCCGGATGAGGCGGATCAAAATCGGACTGCTCAATTACCGAATTATGGTTTATTGATTGAGCAAACATCTCTCTCAGTTCATTAAAGGTCAGGACCTCTGCAATCTCATTATCCAGATCTTTACTGTATGCTTCTCCCTTTTTTGCAATACACGGGCCGATAAAAACAATTTTTAAGCTCTGACCGTAGAGATGTTTCAGCGCTCTTGCAGTAGCTACCATTGGAGAAACAACAGGCATAAGATAGTCTGTCAGCTCCGGTTTATACTTTTTAACATACCTGAAAACCGCAGGGCATGCAGATGAAATATATTTTTTATCTGTTTCGGATAAGAGCCGTTTTATTTCTCTTGAAACAAGATCAGCACCAAAACCAACTTCATGAACGTAGTTAAAACCCATAGCTTTCAGCATGCCCACAAGTTTCGTATGTTCAATATCAGAGAATTCAGCAGGAAAACTCGGTGCAATACATGCAGATACCGGGTCTGTACCTTTTAAAAGAGCATAGACTGTTTCTTTTGAGTCCAGAGCTTTTTTTGCATTCCTGCTGCAAACTCTTATGCAATTTCCGCATGCAATACACCTTCCCGCAACAACCTCGGCCTGACCGTCAACAATGCGTATTGCTTTGGCAGGGCATTCTCTTACGCATGTATAGCAGACTTTACACCTGTCTTTAACAGTGTAAACCAGAGGTAATTTGC
>QNDG01000036.1 GCA_003645915.1 Candidatus Zhuqueibacterota bacterium
CGTGCGGTGTTACTACTGTAACAGATACTGCAGATGACGGCGCTGGTCTTTATCTGATGCATGTTTACGGAGAGGATGCTCTTCTTCCTGACGACCAGGGAGCTGAAAACGGAGATACAATTACATTTTATATAAACGGATACAAAGCTTCATACACAGGGGATCCTGAATGGGCAAACCAGGAGAGCAGGCATTTAGAATTAAATGTTGAACCGTGGATTACATGTAAAATGCCTATTTATCCCAACTGGAACTTAATAAGTTTCCATTCAGCACCGGATGACAGCAGTGTAACAAGTATAATTTCCG
Source organism: Candidatus Zhuqueibacterota bacterium (assembly GCA_003645915.1). GTDB lineage: Bacteria > Zhuqueibacterota > QNDG01 > QNDG01 > QNDG01 > QNDG01. The sequence goes on from QNDG01000036.1 coordinate 310, forward strand.
GGATTGACAGTTTAAATTATATAAGCACATATTATGGTAATGATCCTGATCCTGTAAAGAGTTGGGACAGATACAGGCCCGCTTCATCCAATGATCTTGATTACATGAATGCATTGCACGGATACTGGATGAGATCTGATACAAGTGTTGTTGAAACTTTAAGAGTAGCAGGACAGAGATTGGATGTAACAACTCCTATTAATGTATATACAGGCTGGAATTTAATAGGCTACCTGCCTACAACCGCAGATTCAATGGATCATGCATTTACTACTCTCGGAACAAATTATGATTATGTAACAACAATGGAATCCTCAAGTTCCGGCAGTGAACTGAGAACATGGTCGCGGGGACGTCCTGTTAATGACCTTTTTGTTCTGGACAATCATCATGGTTACTGGGTACATATGGGCGTTGATGATATACTCATATATCCTGAAACCGGATATACAGCAGCTCAGACTGTACATCGTGAGAAAGCCAATGTAAAATGTAAAACCAGGGTGGAAGCTACTCCGCTGTGGTGTGATGTGTGGGGTATAGACCAGCAGAAATTAAGTCCCGGAACAGAGATTATTGTTAAGGATGCAGACGGAGTAATTTGCGGCGCAGGTATTGTTAACAGCGAAGGAGCATTCCTGATTCATGTTTACGGTGATGTACCTGATACAAAGGTTGATGAGGGAGCTCTGGAGGGCGATGACTTGAGCTTGTTTACAATATCAGGTAAAAAATTAATTCCGCTTGAAACTCCTGTATGGCAGTTCAGGGGGAATATCAATGTGGCTTTGTCGGAAAAAGAAAGTACAGTAGTTCCGGAAATATACGAGCTTGAACAGAATTATCCTAATCCGTTTAATCCGGAAACTACTATTCGCTACAAACTGCCTGAACCGGGTGTTGTATCTATTACTGTTTACAATACAATGGGTCAGAAAATCAAGACTTTGATAAATGCCAGACACAAAGCCGGCACTTTTGAAGTGAAATGGGACGGAACAAGAGAAGACGGATCAAAAGTAGGCTCAGGTATGTACATAGTAAAAATGAAGGCAGCAGGATTTGTAAGCGCCAGAAAAGTACTTTTTGTTCAGTAAATTTAAAAAAGATGTTTAAATGAGATAAAGCCTCCTTTAATGATAAGGGAGGCTTTATCTTCGATGCTTGTTAATTAAAAATTACAGATGTTCGCAGGAAGTACAACTTAGAATGTTCTGAAAATTACAAATATACCGGAGCTGAGCCCTTTTGAAAATTCTGAGACAAAGATTTGAATATTTATCAGTTTTTTTAATTTTATTTCTGTTTTATTCTTCAGGACTTGATGCGCAGACTGTCAAGGTCGCAGCAGATACGGACGGCGGTATTAAAAAAGCCGGTGTGGAATTGTGGGATTCCTATCCTGACGGCAGAATCCTTCAAAAAATCAAGTCAGACAAGAACGGTGTGTTTAATCTGCCTGATGTTTCATATGATTTTGATTTGCGGGTATATGCTGACTGGCATTATCCTGTTATAATCTATAATTCCCAAATTCCCGATACAATTTTCCTTGAGAAAACTCCGGTGTTGGTAAATTCCATGCAGTATATGGAGTTATGGAGTAAGGAGAGTTATTTCCTCGGTTATCCTGTTCAGGCCGGAGATGTTATAAGCGTGTTTGATCCTGACGGTGTTTTGTGCGGAGTAGTGAATGTTCAATACTGGGAATCAGAGAATGCAAACGGATTTAATATTACTGTTTTTGGAGATTTTGCAGGCCGCGAGGGAGTGGACGAAGGCGCTGTTGACGGGGACACAATATATTTTCAGATAAATAAACAGGATGCAGTTATCCGGAAGGGTAATCCTGTGTGGCATAATATGGATTCCAGGAGGATTGAGCTTAATTATCCCGGAATTCTTACATTAAAAACCGCAGTTTTGCCGGATCCGTCCTATGGCAGCATTAAAGTTACGCCAGACAATGAGGCCATACCTTTCGGAGTTAAAGTTGAACTGGAAGCTGTACCCAGCTTCGGATATAAATTTCTAAACTGGGGAAATGCAGAATTAGATACTGCAATTCACCAGAGTTTTGTTATACAGCATGATACATTGATTACAGCTGTTTTTGCAGAGATGTCTGCTTTACCCCTGCATGTAACAAATCAATATCCGGGGAATGGATATAAATATGTTCCTGTTAATGTGCCGGTCAGTCTTGATATAATTGATGAAATGTACGGTGTTGATTCAAGTTCAGTCTGTATGACCCTAAATGGGGAAACAGTTGTAAGTTCAGGCCTGGTATTAAAACCAGGGAATGCATGTTTCATCAGGATTGAAGATGGCTACAGGATTAAATTGTTTCCTGAGCCTGTTTTTACCCCCAATACTGAAAATAGAATTACTGTATACGCTAAAAGCAGCAGACCGGTTAATCCCAGGGTTATCAATAAATCGTATAAATTTCTTTCAGGCAGCGCTACCCTTGATAACAGTAGTTCATATGCTGTAATGCCGAATTCGGAAATACGCCCTGCTGATTATCCGCTGGGAATTATTTTTAAAGATGATGAGAATCCGGTTGATTCAATAAAAATCTGGCATGCTGCAGATATTCCGCAATTACCGGATACGCTTAAAAGTGTAACAAATCCTGTCTGTTTCAGTCCCTTCGGATATTCTTCCCAAAGTGACATGAATATTGTTTTTCATTACAGTGACAGTTTATTAAGCTCTTATGCCGTGCACAACCCGGATCAGGTTTTTTTGTTAAATTTTTTGCCAAAAACAGGTAAGTGGAGCATACTTAAAAACAGACAGAATAATTTTGTTGATTCAACAGTTGTATTTCAAATAGATACTTTGTCATATCTGATACTGGCTGCATACAGACCTGCAGTTGAAAACCTGCCTGACGAAAAGAATGTAATTTATAATTATCCGAATCCTTTTAACCCGGGAGAATCATCAACAATAATCAGATATAAATTATCTTCAGATTCACAGGTTGACATCAGAATAACAGATGTTGCAGGTAATGTTGTTAAGATAATCGAAAGAGATAAAAACTGCATAAAAGATATTGTCTATACATGCCATTGGAACGGGAAAAACAATCAGGGTAATGCTGTTGCAAATAATATATATTACTGCGTTATTACAGGTTCTAATATTAATGCAGTTATCAGAAAAATTGCAGTTTTAAGATAGCGGTAATATTCCGGATATTTTTAAACAGTATTTTCAGATTTTATTAAAAAAGAAGAATTTAATGGTTCTGATCAGGGGAAATAAATTTATTTTTAGTCTGGGGAAAACAGTGCTGCTGTTATTTTTCTTTGTTTTTATTAAACAGGCTTTAGTTTATGCCCAGGACAGAGGAGCAGGCCTTCCGGGGGCATATCTTCGTATAGGAGTAGGTGCGAGAGCGGTGTCTATGGGCAGCGCATTTACAGGTCTTGCAGATGATGTTACAAGCTGCTACTGGAATCCTGCAGGTTTGGGACAGGTAAATTTAACTCAGTTTATATTGTCGTATCAAAAGCTCTCAATGGACAGAACATATTCCTATTCTGCAGCTGCTATTCCGTCCAGTTTAAAGGGAACATTTGCAGTAAGCTGGATCCGCTTTGGTACAGGAGAAATTGAAACAAGAGACATTTCCGGCAGGATAACCGGAGGATTTTCAAATTCAGAGAGTGCTTACATGGTTTCATGGGGAGCCGAATTTCTGCCGTGGTTTTATGCAGGTGTTACAGCAAAGTATCTTGTTCACAATATGGGAGAGTATCAGTCAACCGGATACGGATTTGATGCAGGCCTGTTAATCAAAGTAATAAAAAATGTTTCAGTGGGGCTGACAGCGCAGAATATATCAACAAATGTAAAGTGGGATACAAAGAGCAGGCTTTTGGAATCTTTCCCTTTGATTCTGAGAGGCGGAGTTGCCGTAAAACCTTTTACCTTTCCGTTAACAGTAACTTTTGATGTGGAGCAAGGCCCAAAACTGGAAAGGACATTTCATACTGGCTGTGAATGGGAAATTGCAGGAGGTTTTGGAATAAGAGCCGGGGGTGATAACAAAGGATTAAGAGCAGGGGGTTATCTTACAGTACCTACCAGAACTTTTAATCTTGAAACAAGTTATTCGTTTGGCAGGGATCCTTTGTACAGCGCCAGCATGCACAGAGTATCATTTACCGTTACTTTTGCCCCTTTTGATTATTTTTTCTACAAACCTAAATCTCAAAAAGGGTATAGACTTACCAATCTTGATGTACCTGACTGCAGGATCATGAAGATAGTTGATAATTACCCTGAGCTTGGTTTGATTAATCTCGGCTCTGATGATGGAATTAAAAAGGGCACAAGGTTCCAGTTGTTCAGACATGAAACAGATAACAATTCAAAGGAGCAGATTTTTAAAAAGATAGGAACAGTGGAAGTTATCAGAGTGGAAAAAAATCTTGCAGCTGTTAAGCTGATTGACAGACTGCACGGATATAAAATTCAAATGGGAGATATGTTATTCAGGATATCGGATTAAAATTTTACACTTTAATAAATAAATATTATCCGACTCCTGTAATCCCAATGTGACGACCGAAGAATAATGTTTGTTATTTTACAGTTTCCTGTATCTTAAATTAATTGCTTTCCAGTCTTTTTAGTCCGATCCGGCCTCTTTCCTTATCAATGGAAATCACTTCCACATCAATTATATCTCCTACAGAAACAACATCAATCGGGTTCTTTACAAAACGTTGAGACAGATTGCTTGTGTGTACAAGTCCGTCCTGCTTCACTCCGATATCAACAAATGCTCCGAAATCAACAACATTTCTTACAGTGCCTTTCAGCACCATACCTTCCTGAAGATCATCCATTGAAAGCACATCTTTTCTAAGCATAGGTTTGTCCATACTATCCCTGGGGTCTCTGTTAGGTTTTTCAAGACTTGAGATTATGTCATAAAGGGTCTCCTGTCCGCAGGAACAGATTTCAGCAAGCTCCGTAAGATCTGTTTTTTTCTCCTTGATTTTTTTTGATACGGATGTACCGTCATTTTTCACTTCTTCAATTGATAATCCGAGAAAGTCCAGCATTTTTTCTGCAGCTTCGTATGATTCCGGATGAACTGCTGTTGAATCCAGAAAAAATCCGGCATCAGGAATTCTTAAAAAACCTGCTGACTGCTGAAATGCATGGGTTCCGAGCCCTGAAATATTTTTCAGCTCTTCTCTTGATTTAAAAGAGCCGTTTTCATCTCTGTATTCGACAATCTTCTCAGCGACTCTGCTTGTGATTCCTGCAGTGTACTTAAGAAGGGATGCTGAAGCTGTATTCAGGTCAACTCCCACCATGTTTACGCAGGATTCCACTACATCATCCAATGTTTTTTCAAGTTCGTTCTGATTTACATCATGCTGGTATAAGCCCACACCAATTGAGCGGGGAGGAATCTTGACAAGCTCTGCGAGAGGATCTAAAAGTCTTCTTGCTATTGAGATATTTCCCCGCATGGAAGCTTCCAGATCGGGGAATTCCTTTTTTGCTGTTTTTGATGCGGAATAAACAGACGCCCCCGCTTCATTTACAATGGTGTAATATGTTTTTTTGCCCGGCTTGGATATTACCTCTGAGGCAAGCTGTTCTGTTTCTCTGCTTGCAGTGCCGTTTCCGATTGCAATTATATCAACATTGTGTTTAACAATCATTTCTTCAAGTTTAGCAGCAGCCTCGTCCCATTTTTTCTGCGGGGCGTGAGGATAAATTGTGGCACCTTCAAGATACTTGCCTGTTTTATCAATTACTGCCACTTTGCAGCCGGTTCTGAATCCCGGATCAATCCCCATTATGATTTTACCTTTTACAGGAGGTGTAAGAAGAAGCGCCTTGAGATTTTTTGCAAAGACATTTATAGCGTGCTTATCAGCTTTTTGTTTTAATTCTTTTCTTACATCTCTTTCAATAGAGGGGAAAATCAATCTTTTATAAGAATCAGCAGTTGCATCTTCAAGAAATTTATTGAATATTGAAGCGGGATTTTTTATGATTTTTTCTTTGATGAGGCCAATCATCATGTCCTCATCAATTTCAATCCACACTTTTAACATGTTTTCATTCTCACCGCGGTTTACAGCAAGAATTCTGTGAGGGGGAATTGTTTTTACAGGTTCAGAAAATTCTTTGTACATTTCGTAGTTTTCAACTGCTTTGTCGTCTTTAAATTTAGTACAGATAAGACCTTTATCATACAACAGATTTCTCAGGCTTTGCCTGATTTCAGCGGTTTCGTTTATCCTTTCAGATATAATGTCACACGCGCCGGCCAGAGCTTCAGTGTCTGTTTTTACGCCTTTTTCCGGATTGATGAAATCCGCAGCAATTTCGAATACATCTCCGGAGGTAATTTCCTGAAGAAAGATGAGATCAGCAAGAGGCTCAAGCCCCTTTTCTTTTGCAACAGTTGCTCTTGTCCGCTTTTTCGGCTTAAAGGGCAGATACAGGTCCTCAACCTGCTGAAGTTTATCTGCACTTAATATTTTTTCTCTCAGCTCGTCTGTTAATTTTCCCTGTTCTTCAATGGATTTTAAAACAGTCTCTTTTCTGTAATTAAGATTTCTCAGGTAGAGTGTACGGCTTTCAATTTCCCTGATAATCTCTTCATTTAAACTACCTGTTACTTCTTTTCTATACCTTGCGATAAATGGCACGGTATTACCCTGATCAATAAGATCCATTGTGTTTTTAACGCTTTTTTCAGTAAGATTAAATTCCTTTGCAATGACAGAGAAAATATTACTCAAAACTCCTCCTCAATTTCAGTGTTTATTGCGATCCGTAATTTCCCGGCTATGTTCAAAGAGAAAAGAATTTAAGACACAGGAAAATTAAAAGCAAGATTTTATTGCAGGGAGGATGTAAGACAGATTGAAAAATTCCTGTTTCAGAGGTTTTGCAGAAGCCTTAATTCTGTCCGTAAGCTTGCTTAAATTTGTCTTCTGCCGAAGGCAAAATCAGCAGCAGTTTATTTTAAGCACTTTATGTAACTTCCGGCCTGACCAGATTTAACTTGACATTTATGTAAAAAATGTTAATACTTAAATAAATCTGTGACAATTCTGTCATATTTCCTGTTATGAACACCGCAGATTTTCTCAAGGGGATTTAAAATAAATTGTAGTTGTGTTTGTTTTACAATCAGACATAACATGTCAGAGGGAGGGAAAATGAAAAGAAGGGTTTTCATTATCTTATTATTTTTATCTCTGATTGTTCCATGTAAAGTTATTTTTTCTCAGACACGGACAAGCCATACAATTACCATTGTTGTTAAACGTACTTTGCATAAATCTTTCAGTTTTAATAGTATTTCAAATCTTTCCAAAAGAAATGTATCGGAGTTTCTTGAAGATATGGGAGGGGGAAAAGCAACAGTCTCGGCAACGAGAGACACAGGTCTGAGCATCCGGATAAATGACGGGGATACCGGGGATTTTTTTCAAAGTGTAAATCCCTTTCACAGCGGATATAAAAAATGTTCAGATCTGATGTTTACTCTGCTTGAAGATAATTGAAAGATTTACGATCCACTAATTAAACAAATTATCACGAATTTGTCCACGAATCAGGCAGTAGCCTGACAAGTTCGGGGTTGCATAAATATAATCAATACCGGATACTTCCGTAGGGAATGCATATATGCATTCCCTATATTATTGAAATAGAATTGCTGGTATGCAACGGAAATTTTCAGATGCCGGCAAAAGAGGCAGGTGGCATCCTGTCTCTACATTTTCCTTTGCATTCGCTGCGGGCGTTGCGAGATATAATAAGATTTCTCAGTCGCGTTCGTCTCTGCATCTGAAAATTAACTTGTTTTTAATCTGATTTTTTATGATATTAACTTTCTGAAAATATCCTGGTTATGTATTAGGAGGCAAAATGTATAAAATTACAGGTGGA
>QNDG01000037.1 GCA_003645915.1 Candidatus Zhuqueibacterota bacterium
TGACAGGTTTAAAAAGCATGGATTCCGACTCTTGTCTTTTTAATCCTTCTGCTGGCGGTAATACTGATTCCAAAAGTAAAAACAGACTAACTATCAAAGCTCCCTTAAATGCTCCAAAAATAACACCACCGCTTTTATCTACCCACCCCAAAAAAGACCACTTTGCAAATTTTTTCAAACTCAGCCCTATCCACCTGAAAATAAAAACTGTTATTGTAAAAACAACAGCAAATCCAAGCACATTGCTAAGAACATCCGGAATGTGTAAATAGTGTTTAAGAACATCCGCCATCAGGCTCATCTCTCTTATACTGATAAGATAACCAAGTACAATCGAACCAAGAGTAAAAATTTCAATAATAATACCCCGGAAAATTCCTTTTACAGCAAAAAAACCTATAACAGAAAGAATTACAATATCGAGACTGTTCATTATCAACCCTGATATTTTGATTTCAACTTAAGGATATTTTTATTAATGTACTATACTGACGTAACAAAGTCAAGGCAGGGATTTTTACTGAATTCCTGTATAAAACATTTGATTATACGCATAATTTGTATTACATTTTACAGCAAAATCATAAGGGAGGATAAGTTATTGAATAAGGTAAAAATCGGAGTTATCGGAGTGGGACATCTTGGCAGATTCCACTCTTTAAACTATGCTCAGTTGCCGGATGCTGAGCTTATCGGAATTTATGACGTTGACAAAGAGAGAGCTGACGCAGTTGCAAAAGAGGCTTCCACAAAAAGCTTTGAATCAATTGATGAGCTTTTGGAACAAGTTGACGGAGTAAGCATTGCTGTACCTACTGACCTTCATTTTAAAGTTGCACAGCAGGTTTTAAACAAAAGTATTCCGTGTCTGATTGAAAAGCCTATTGCCCAGAACCTTGAGGAAGCGGACACCCTTATTAATCTTGCCAGACAGAACAACACCTTTATTCAGGTGGGGCATATAGAAAGATTCAATCCTGCTTTCAGGGCCTTAAGTGAATTTGATATCAGACCAATGTTTATTGAATCACACAGACTTTCACCGTTTAATCCAAGAGGAACTGAGGTTGCGGTTGTTCTTGATCTTATGATTCATGATATTGATATTGTGCTACATCTTGTCAAATCTCCTGTAAAAAGTATTGACGCAAGCGGTGTTGCAGTTGTTTCTGATACTGCAGATATTGCCAATGCAAGAATACACTTTGAAAACGGATGCGTTGCAAATCTTACTGCAAGTAGAATTTCTCAGAAAAAAATGAGAAAAATGAGGATGTTTCAGAAAGACACTTATGTTACTGTTGATTTTCTGCAGAAAATAAGTGAAATTTACCGGTTAGAAAGCTCCGACGGAAAATCCGACATGATTCTTGGTGAAATCGGGGTTGGAGAAAAAAAGAAAAAAGTTGCATACTACAGACCTCAGATACCGGAAGGAGACGGACTCTACATGGAACTTACAGCATTTATAAACTCAATTACAGGCTCAAAAGCCGAAGGCGTACCCGGAGAAGCTGCCCGTTCCGCTCTTGACATAGCAATAAGTATTTTAAAACAGATGGAGAAGTAAATGAATATCGGACACTTTCTTTTTAAAAACCGAAGTTATACACCAATACCATTAATTTTAATTGCCCTTTTTCTTGCAAATCCGTCATGGATTACTATTGCAGCCGGATTTGCAGTCATGCTGGCAGGCGAGTTTATCAGATTCTATGGGGTTGCATATGCAGGCAGCGCTACAAGAACAACAGCAGAAGCAGGAGGCGCTGTTCTGATAACATCCGGCCCTTTTGCCTACATTCGCAACCCCCTTTATGTTGGCAATTTCTTTCTTGCACTTGGATTTGTAATTATGGCATGGGCATGGATGCCTTATATGGTTGCTCTGTTCCTGCTGCTTTTCTTTTTCCAATATACATTTATAATAAAGCATGAAGAAGAGTATCTTTTAAAAACTTTCGGGGAGGAGTATAAAATTTACTGCCTGAATGTCAAAAGATGGCTGCCCAGATTTACGGCTTTTATAGGGAACTCTATTCATGAGCCTAACTTTAAAGCTGCTGTAAAATCTGAAAAAAACACACTTCAGTCTGTAATTATTGTAACAGTTGTTTTAATAATCCGGTGGAAACTGTTTAAATGAGCGCTCATGCCCAGTCAAAAACACGGATTCTTGTTGTAGCAGGAGAAACATCCGGCGATATTCATACTGCCCGCCTGATTAACCAAATGAAAAAACTGGGGCAGTTTGAATTTTTCGGTATAGGCGGAGATCTGATGGCAAAAGAGGGAGTGGACCTTCTTTTTCATGTTAATGATATGTCTTTTATGGGCTTTTTTGAAGTTATAAAGCACCTTCCTTTTATTAAAAAGGTGTTCACTTCCATACTGCAATCTGTAAAAGAGCGAAACCCGGATGTTGTTATTTTGACTGATTATCCGGGTTTTAATTTGAGACTCGCAAAAGCAGTTAAAAAATTAAACATACCTGTTATTTACTTTATCAGCCCCCAGGTCTGGGCATGGGGAAAACGCAGAATAAAAAAGATTGTAAAAAATGTTGATAAAATGCTTGTTATTCTCCCTTTTGAAGAAGATCTTTACAGACAGAAAAATCTGGATACGGAATTTGTAGGCTATCCTTTAAAAGACGCTGATGAAGGCAACTTCAATAAAGAAGATTTTCTGACAAGCATTGATCTTGATCCTGCAAAACCTGTTCTTGCCCTGCTTCCGGGTTCAAGAAAACAGGAAGTATCCAAACTTCTTGAGCCAATGCTGCAAAGTTATAACATATTAAAACAAACTCATCCTGAACTTCAGGCTGTAGTAGCCGGGGCACCTCATGTCCCGAGAGATCTGTATCCGGAGCAGCCCGGAAAATCCATTAAAATAATTTTTAATCAAACCAATGCAATAATAAATGCATGTGATGCTGTGGTTGTGGCATCTGGTACTGCTACTCTTGAATGCGCAATTGCATTAAAGCCTATGGTTGTAGTTTATAAACTGAGCACAATCTCATACCTTATAGGAAAATCTGTAATAAAGTTAGACAAAATTGCACTGGTAAATATTGTAGCAGGCAAAAAAATTGTTCCCGAATTAATTCAGCATGAGGCGACCCCCCGCAACATCGCAGAACAAGCGGGGAAAATGCTGTTTGACTCTGAACGGATTTTAACTGTAAAAAATGAATTACAAAATGTAAGCAGTCTGCTGGGATCCGAGGGCGCTTCAAAAAGAGCAGCCGGATCAATTATCAGATTTATTGAAAACAGGATTAACAGACAATGACCGGTCTTCTTAAAAATCCGTTATGGGCTCTGCTGATTTTCCCCTTCTCTTTTCTTTACCGGATTTCCATAACTTTGAAAAACTTCCTGTATGATAGAAATTTTTCCAAACCTGCCAGACTTGATATACCTGTAATCAGTGTCGGGAATGTCTGTGCAGGAGGTACAGGTAAAACTCCCATGGTTCTGTTTATTGCAGAATATCTGAGAAAAAAGGGAATAAACCCTGCAATTATAAGCAGGGGGTACAAAAGAAAGACCAGCGGAATTGTGATTGTCTCAGATAACAAACATGTAATTATCAGTTCTCCGGAAGAGTGCGGTGACGAACCCTTTCTGATGGCAAGAAAGCTTAAAGATGTTCCGGTTCTTGTTGATAAAAACAGATTTGCTGCAGGTCTTTATGCACAAAAAATATTTAACCCGGATATAATAATTCTTGACGATGCTTTTCAGCACAGAAAAATATACAGGGATTCCGATATTGTTCTGATTGATTCAACAAACCCGTGGGGTAACGGTTCTGTGCTTCCAGGAGGGCCGTTAAGGGAGCCTTTAAGCTCCTTAAAGCGCGCGGATCTGATTGTACTTTCAAGAACAAACGAAACTGAAAATATTGAGCCTGTTGTGCAAAAAATAGAAAAGTTAAGCACTGCACCAATAACCCTGACCCGGTACAAAGTCAAATCATGGATTGATATCAAAGGCAAAACTTACAATCCGGACTATTTGAGACATAAGCCTGTTTTCGGGTTCACAGCAACAGGAAATCCACAATCTTTTAAAAAGACTCTGAAATTCCTTAATGTTGATCTGAAAGGTTTTAAAATTTACAAGGATCATCACTGGTTTAAAGAAAGCGATATTAAAACCATAGCGGATAAAGCAGAAAATTTAAATGCCGGATACCTTGTAACAACAGAAAAAGACATGGTAAAACTCAGACAATCCGAAGAATTTGTTTTGCCTGTTCTTGCTCCTGAAATTGAAGTTGACATTTACAAAGGTAAAAACTATTTTGAAGTGGAGATGAAAAAACGCATTTCAAATAAGTCTGTATAGAATTATGTGTCGGGGGGAAAATAAGGTATGTTATTAAATTTTAAAAATCTCATAATAATACAGGAGTAATAATTTTGAGCTCTACTACAGATTTTTTAATCATTGGAACCGGTGCAGCAGGCCTCTCTTTTGCACTGCGGGCAGCAGATAAAGGCAGCGTTGCGGTTATTACAAAAAAAATGCGGGCAGATTCCAACACCAATTACGCACAGGGCGGGATAGCAGCAGTTTTTGATCCGAATGACTCTTTTGAAAATCATGTAAAAGACACAATAAAAGCGGGAGTGGACCTCTGTTATATTAAAGCTGTGGAAACAATAGTACAGGAAGGCCCTTCAAGAATAAAAGACCTTATTAACTGGGGAGTTCTGTTTACTCCTTCCAGTGATGGAAAAAATTTCGATCTCGGGATGGAAGGCGGGCACTCAAAACCGAGAATTGTTCACGCAATGGACAAAACAGGTAAGGTTGTTGAGGAAGCACTGCTTGAAAAAGTAAAAAATCATCCTAATATTGAAGTGTTTGAAAACCATATCGCTGTAGAGTTAATTACAGAGCACCATCTCACAGGCGGAGGAAAAACAAAAACTGATAAAACCCACTGCTGGGGCGCATATGCTCTTGACGGTAATTCCGGTGATGTAGAAACTTTCCTTGCAAAGGTTACACTTCTTGCCAGTGGAGGCACTGGCCAGGTTTATCTTCACACAACAAATCCTTCCATCGCAACCGGTGATGGTATTGCAATGGCATACAGAGCGGGAGCTGCTGTTGCTAATCTTGAATTTATTCAGTTTCATCCTACTGCTCTTTACCATGAAGAAGGTGACTCGTTTCTCATTTCAGAAGCAGTAAGAGGCTTTGGAGGCATACTGCGTAATTCCGGCGGTGAAGCTTTCATGAAAAAATACCACGACATGGCTGACCTTGCTCCGAGAGATATTGTTGCAAGGGCAATTGACGCTGAAATTAAACAGAGAGGCGATGTCTGTGTTTATCTTGACGTAACACATCTTGATGCCGATACTGTCAGGAACCGTTTTCCTCAAATCAATGAACATCTTTCAAAACTGAAAATTGACATGACTAAGGAACTGATACCTGTTGTTCCTTCAGCACATTACATGTGCGGAGGCGTTGTAACAGATCTTTTTGGAAAATCATCTATTGAAGGCCTTTACATTACAGGCGAAACAGCATGCACAGGTGTTCACGGAGCAAACAGGCTGGCTTCCAACTCTCTGCTTGAAGCGCTCGTTTTCTCAGAAAGAGCTTACAGAAGTTCAGTGGATTATATAAACAGCAAAAAAATAGTTATTCCGTCTATTCCTCCATGGAGTGATGAAGGAACTTTTGACCAGGAGGAATGGGTGCTTATTTCTCATGACAGAAAAGAGATAAGAAGGTTAATGTGGGACTATGTTGGAATTGTAAGAAATACAGAAAGACTCAACCGTGCAAGTGACAGGATTAATCTTATAAAATCGCAAATTGAAAATTTTTACAAAAAAACAAAAGTTACTGCAGGATTAATTGAACTGCGAAATATATCCTATGTTTCATCCCTTGTAATAAAATCCGCTCTTTTCAGAAAAGAAAGCAGGGGGCTCCACTATACAACGGATTTCCCGGAAAGAGATGATGAACACTGGAGGGGTAACACCGTTATACTGGAAGACAACATAGTATTAAAGTCCTTTGAAGAAACCTTTTCCGGATTCTGAAACAAATGAATATTGGCTTTACAGTTGACAAATTCAATAAGTTTTCAATAACCAGTGTATTGAAAATCTTTAAATGGCTGGGAATAAATTCATTTGAATTCACAACTTCTCTTTACGATGAATTTGAAAATGTACTTCCATTAATGGAAAATACACACATCCGGCTTCACCTTCCAAATTTTGGGGGACACGGTTATGATTTTTCCTCAAAATTATTTACTGACAACATTAATAATGATATTGACAAAATAAAATCTCTCTGCAAAAAATTCAATTTTTCACACGCTGTTTTCCATCCTCCGGAAGGGCCTGATAATACGGTTTCAAAAGAGCTTTTATGGAAACGTCTCAGACAAATTCCTGTCCCCCTTCTGCTCGAAAACATAAGTTCAATGTCTTCTGACAATTTTTATCTGTTCTTTGAAGAGGCTGAAAAAGAACTCACAACAAATCTTGCAGGAATATGTTTTGACATACCCCATGCATTTGTAGCAGGTGTTGACTGGAAAGAAATGTTTAAAAACCTGAAAAACTCTGTAAAAGAAATCCATCTCTCTGACTGTTACCGTACTTCGGATCAGCATCTACCCTTTGGCATGGGTGTTTTGTCTCTTTCTGAAATTATTAATTTTTTAAACGAGCATGAATTTAAGGGTGAGATTAATTTTGAAATAAAACCGCCATCTGTAAAAAATGTGTGTGATTTACTGAAAACATATAAAACATCTGTAAAATTTACAAGAGGCCGATTAAAAGCTGACCTGCGTTTTAAAATTCCTCTTTTATGTACAGCTTCTTATTTAATATCTCTCTTTTGAGGAAAAATTCGGCAATATTTGCACTGTTTTGAATAATTATTCAAAAGAATATTCTTTAAAAAAAAATACTTGCATTTATTCTGTGCCAATTGTAACTTGATTTGTAAAGCAGGAGCATCCCATTATTCAGGTTTTACAAGCACTAATGAGGCCTGAATTATGGGTGTGCAGTAGGTTTAGTTCCAAAAGAAAGGATTAGCAATGGAAAGTGGAACAGTTAAATGGTTCAACAACACCAAGGGGTTTGGATTCATCGAAAGAGATGAAGGAGATGATGTTTTTGTTCATTACAGCGCAATTGAGGGGGATGGCTTCAAATCCCTTAAGGAAGGGGAAAGAGTTGAATTCGAAATAACTGACACACCGAAAGGGCCTCAAGCATCGAGCGTTAGAAAAATATAAATACCGCTCTACAAAAATATTTAAACCCTGCCATTTATGACAGGGTTTTTTATTAATCGGTCTTTTTCTGCCAACAATTGTATGAAAAAAAAAGGAAGAGTGCCTTCTGCCCCCATATTATGCATCCGTTTTCGGGCGGAAAGACATCCCTCTGGGTACGGTAGGGAATGCATATATGCATTCCCTGCATTATCATTTGCTTATGTCTAATGGAGGTTTTATAGATAACGGCAGAACACATCTGCCATATCCCTTTATACCCTATACCTCTTTCATTTTTTGCTTTGGTAACCGAGAACCTTTTTCAGCACAGGACAATTTCCACTGATTCAATACTACCTGTAATAATCACTCTTTATTTTTTTGATCAGCATAAGAGTGCGGCTTTTTGCCTCATTAATCATAAAATTGGAATGTTGATTCAGATACAGTTTTGCGTTATTCACATCTCTTTTCATCAGTCTCTCTACAGTATCCTCAACATCATCCTGCAAATTTGTTACATTCTGTTCAAACGTACTCCATGCACTTGCTACAGTATCAATACAGTTTTCATAAAACATATCTGTTAAATTTTCAAGGTCATTACAAATCCAGAAATATTTGCTGCTGTTGTACTGATAAGCTCCTTCAGGTTCATTAAAATGATACTGCAGCGCTTTTACCGGGTCTGTTATTCCTGGAAAATTCTGAAATTCCTGACCAAAATCAATAGTTTCAACATAAAGCGGAACATACACTCCGCAGTCAGGCCGTCCCATACAAAACCAGATAAGGTGTCCCAGAATAGGTGTAACGTCATTTCTTAGTTCAGCAATCGCTGAAAATTGTGTTGTTGGTGTGCAGATTGTTCTTTCTTTAGTAAAATTAGGATTAACAAATATTCTTTTTGGCACACCTTTACCTTTGGAACCAAAAGCTGGTTTTACAATCA
>QNDG01000038.1 GCA_003645915.1 Candidatus Zhuqueibacterota bacterium
AATTCAATCAATTTATTGAACTTAGGGGCGTTTTTGTAAGATTTTTACCCATTTTATAAAAATTTGAGGTGAACTTGGGTTAAGAAAAAAATATAATAGTAAGAATCGGTATAGGTATAAAGGAATACCACAGAAATATTTCTCCGGCATCTGAAATCTTTCAAAAAAACAACAACTTTAATGTGATAAAAAATATGGCGTCCCTACAGGACATGAGGGTGTCATTTCGAAGGAGCCTATGCGACTGAGAAATCTTATTATTTCTCGCAACGGACGCAAAGAACAAAAAGGGCAGAATGCATTCCTGCCCTTTTTTTTTACCGGCATCTATAAAATCTCCGATAATTTATTTTTTAATCCTTTTTAATTCGTGTTAACTGTGTCCGGCTATTGACGGACGTGTCCGGCTATTGACGGATTCGTGGATCGTGTACAATAACCAATAATCTGATAAATTAATCATTTTTTCAGCATAAAACCCGAAGGGAAAATATCGGAAAGTTTCTCTGTCTTTTGTTTATGGGGAGTGGCAAGTATAATATCCAGATCATCGCAAAATTCGGAAAGCACCTGCCTGCATGCACCGCAGGGTTCGGTAACTTCTTCTGTGTCAGTAAAAACCGCCAAAGCAACAAATTTCTTACAGCCATTTAAAACAGCATTAAAAACAGCGCTCCGTTCTGCACAAATACTTAATCCGAAAGACGAGTTCTCAACATTACATCCTGTAAATATTCTTCCGTCAGCAGCCATAATTGCCGCACCTACTCTGAAGTTTGAGTACGGCGCATAAGCATTATTCATTGCTTTTTCAGCTTCAATAACCAGTTTTTCAAAATTTTTATTATCCATGCAGGACTTTCAAATGAGAGTGCCCGGAAAGTACTTTAATTCATAGCAGGGAATGCTTTATTGCAGAACTATTCCCCTGCGTTATACGGAATTGGACTTTTCGGACACTCCCCGATTAATTTCTGAAGATAATACTAAAACGGAAGATCGTCTTCCTGAGCATCCGGCACATCAACATTCGCCGGTGCACTTTGTGAATTATCGCCTTTTGAACCCAGCATAGTCATGTCTGTTGCCACAACTTCTGTAATCCATTTTTTTACTCCGTTGGAATCTTCATAGTCGCGGGTCTGTAATTTACCCTCAATATAAACAAGGCTTCCCTTTTTCAGATATTCGCCCATTATTTCCGCGAGCTTTCCCCAACCAACAATCCTGTGCCAGAAAGTCTTATCAACCTTATTCCCGTCTTTGTCTTTCCATGTTTCATTTGTCGCAAGAGAAAATTTTACAACTGCTCTTCCTGAAGGAGCATAACTAAGTTCCGGATCTCCTCCGAGACGTCCTATTAAGATAACCTTGTTTACAGTACCCCTGCCTGTACCCATATCAACCTCCTTGATATTTTAGGGGATTATTAGATCAAAAGAAGTCAGCGCTTCGATGCATATAATAATATACATATATTATTTTTAATTGCAAGAAAAATCCGCTCCCCTTAATTATTTTTTAATCAAACAAATTATAACTTATACCCAGACCAGCCAGCTCTTTAATCTGGGTTTTATCTATTACATCCTTGTCATAGTTGACTTGTACATTGAGTGTTAAAACTATGTATTTTGTAAGAGATGCAGTTACAAGCGTATCCCATCTTAAATCAATAATATCTATATTTTCAAAAGACGAAAACATCTCCAGTTTACTAAGCACCTTTACACGTTCTGCAAACTTAGCATTAATCTTTGTTGTTGACTGAATTCCTGTTTCAAATTTATACTTCTCTATTTCACTGGTTTCGGGATTGTCCGTGTATTTGTTAAATTCACTGGTGTAAGTCTGCTTTAACCCTATTCCAAGCTGATGATCCATAATATTTTTAATCTTTACTTTTGCACCCATACTTTGAGATATGTATGCAGGATCCCAGAATTTTGACTTAGGAGCCGGAGGTGACACTTTATAATCATAACCTGTACTGAACTGCGTAAGAATCCCTGCTCCGAAATAGGGATTAATGTACTGTCCGAATTTCCAGCTTAAGGATCCGTCTAAGTCAATTTTATCAATAGTAGTCCTGGGTGTCTCTTTTTCCGCTTTGACCTGACCAAAGGTTAAAAGTGAAGTAAAATCCCATTCAAGATTTTTACAGGTCTTGCCTATTTCTCCGTCAAGGCGTATTGTCCAGGCAATACTGTTCTCTCCGCCTTTTGCCCAATTGCTGTACGAGCTCTGCGTTAAACTTACACCTGTATTAAATTTTTTCTTCCAGTCATCCTTTTTTTTACTCTCTTGTTTTTTATCATCTTCTGCAAACAGATTTAAAGACAGTAAAACAGCAACTAAACAGGCCAAAATTCTTTTTATTGTACTCATTCTTGCCTACTCCCATATCCTTTTTCGCAGTTCATCTCTTACACCGTTGGCAGGAATACGAATCTGCTGCATGGAATCTCGCTCTCTTATTGTAACAGTATCATCTTCAAGAGTCTGTGAATCAACTGTAATACAAAACGGTGTTCCTGCTTCATCCTGCCTTCTGTACCTTCTTCCCACAGCTCCGGTCTCATCATAAAAAACCATAAAACTCTTTCTCAGGTCTTTCTCAATCTTCCTTGCATATTCAGGCATACCGTCTTTTTTAACAAGAGGGAAAATTGCAGCTTTAACAGGAGCGATCTTAGGATCAAGCCTGAGAACAGTTCTTGTTTCATTTTCCAGTTTTTCCTCTTCATAACCGTCCACAAGACAGGTAAGCAGTATTCTGTCTATTCCGCACGAGGTCTCAATAACATATGGAATAAACCGTTCTCTTGTCTTATCGTCAAAATACGACAAATCTTTATTTGAAAATTCCTGATGTTTTGACAGATCAAAATCCGTTCTGTTGTGAATTCCCTCCAGCTCTTTCCATCCTATAGGATATTTATATTCAATATCAAAGGCTGCTTTTGCATAGTGGGCAAGCTCATCTTTCCCGTGCTGATGAAACCTCAGATTTTCTTTTTTAATCCCGAGTCTTGAATACCAGTTAATGCGTATCTCTTTCCACATTTCAAAGAAATTCTCATCTTCACCCGGCTTTACAAAAAACTGCATTTCAGCCTGTTCAAATTCACGGGTACGAAAAATAAAATTCCCCGGAGTAATCTCGTTTCTGAAAGCCTTTCCGATTTGTGCAATACCAAAGGGAATTTTCATTCTTGAAGAATCAATAACATTTTTAAAATTTACATATATTCCCTGAGCAGTCTCAGGTCTTAAATAAACAACTGATGCGCTCTCTTCAACAGGGCCCATATGTGTTTTAAACATCAGGTTAAACTGCCGCGCTTCAGTTAAAGAACCAACCGTACCGCATCTGGGGCACTGCCTTTTCTCCAGAAATTTTGGGTCTATCTCATCCTCTCTGAAACGCTGTTTACAGTGCCTGCAGTCCACAAGAGGATCTGTAAACCCTGATACATGTCCCGAAGCCTCCCATACTCTGGGATGCATCAGAATTGCAGCATCAAGGCCAACAATATCTTCTCTTTCCTGCACCATTGATTTCCACCATATGTCCTTGATGTTTCTTTTCATTTCAACACCAAGAGGGCCGTAATCATAACATGCATTTAATTTACCGTAAATTGCGCTGGACTGAAATATAAATCCCCTTCTTTTACTCAGCGAAACAATTTTTTCCATATCTGTAGCAGCCAATAAATCCTCCTTTATCCCTTTTTTTCTATTTTTGTAATTTTTATTAAATTGGTTGTACCTGCAACATAAAGCGGGACCCCTGCAATCAGTACAATCTGATCCTCCTGTTTTACATAACCGGACTTTTCCGCAAGATTAACCGCATGGGTTTCAATCTCATCTGTGGTTTTTACCTGAGGCATAAGTACAGGAACTGCTCCCCAAACAAGTGCCAAATGATAATAAGTACGCTTATCCGGTGTTGTGGCAAGAATTATCTGGCTGGGCCTGTATTTTGATACTAATCTTGCAGTACTTCCGGACTTGGTTGATGCAACAATCATGGAAGCACCTGTACTTTCTGCAATCTGGCAAGCTGAAAACGCAACTGCTTCTGCAGCGCTTAAAAGTTTGTGGTCTCTGAATTTCTTATTCCACTCTTTAAACGGAAAACTCTGCTCTATTGAAAGAGCTACCTTGTTCATCATTTCAACGGTTTCAACAGGATATTTCCCTACAGCTGTTTCCTCGCTTAACATAATTGCGTCGCTTCCGTCTAATATTGCATTTGCCACGTCTGTAACTTCAGCTCTTGTGGGGCGGGGATTATCCACCATTGATTTTAACATTTGTGTTGCAGTGATAACCGGTTTTGCAGCTCTGTTTGCTATTCTTATGAGTCTTTTCTGGTACCTCGGTACCATCTCAATAGGAATCTCTACACCGAGATCTCCCCGTGCAACCATAATACCGTCAACAACTTCTATAATCTCATCAATGTTTTTAAGTGCCTCATGTTTTTCTATCTTTGCTATAAGCCGCACATCAAGACCCGATTCATTAATTATTTCTTTTACTCTTAGTACATCCTGTACATTTCTTACAAAAGATAGTGCAACATAATCAACTTTTTTTTCTATTCCGAAAAGCAGGTCTGATCTGTCTTTTTCCGTAAGTACATCTGCCTGAATTGTTCTGTCAGGAAGATTTATACCCTTGTGAGAGTCAAGTTCTCCGCCTACAATTACATTGCAGATAATATCTTCTTCTGTAATGCTCTTTACTTCCATTTCTATTGCACCGTCACAAAGAAGCAGAGTATCTCCGGGCAGGACATCTTTTGGCAGATTTTTATAAGTAATTGACACTTCATCAGCAGAACCTTCAACATCCCTTGATGTAAGACAGAATTTCTGACCTGAAGAAAGCACAACAGGTCCGTTTTTAATTGTTCCTGTTCTGATTTTCGGTCCCGCCAGATCCTGTAAAATTGCCACAGGTTTGTTGTGTTTTGAAGATATTTTTCTGATTAAGTCAATAACTCTGCCGTGCTCTTTCTGGGTTTCGTGGGAAAAATTAAGCCTGGCAACATTCATCCCTGCAAGAATAAGCTTTTCAAGCATTTGTTCCGAATTTGTTGCAGGTCCTATTGTGCATACTATTTTTGTTCTTCTCATAGTTTTAATCTTTCATTTCATAATAAAAGTCCAGGGCGTTAAGTCCTTTTTTCAAATCAACATGCATTTTAAAATAGAGATCGTACATTTTTCTGATCTCATTTATATGAACAGGTTCCGGTTTAAGCCTTGGAATTTCGTCAGGATTTGCCCTCTGGAGCCAGTAGAGAATTTCAAGTGACCCGGGATTTATCTTAAGGCCTCCGCGGCCTGCTCCGCAGGCCGGACATAAAAGCCCGCCTGAATCAGGTTGAAAAAATCCGCCCTTTGTTCCGAGAGATGTGCCGCACTCAAGACAGGTTTCCCATGTAGGCTTATATCCCATTAAGGTAATAAATTTTCCTTCAAAGAACCAGAGAAGACCTTCAAGAAAACCGGAATTTCTGTTTATTGCAGAGAGCACGTCTGCAAACAGATCAAACACCTTTATCTGCGGCTCATTTGCAATTATTGCTCGGTCAATTAATTCCGCTGCTGCAAACCCGAGAGTGGTCCTTGTCATGTCTCCCATAAACCGTACATGAGCGTCAACAAGATCTGTTTTGCTTAAAAGCTGCAGATCCCTTGTTTTTTTATCATAGAAAACAATATTTATATGGGACAAAGGTTCAAGACAGCCTTTAAACTGGCTCTTGGGAGATCTGGCACCCTTTGCCATTACTCTTACTTTTCCGAAATCTCTTGTTAAAAGAGAAACAATCTTTGATGTTTCTCCGAATTTCCACGTTTTTAATACTATTGCGCTGGTTTTTAAAATTGCCATACTTTTTTACAGCCACTTGGCGAAAAATGTTATTAAACTAAAATAAACCAGAAGTCCCAGAACATCATTGGAAGTTGTTATAAAGGGCCCTGTGGAAATTGCAGGGTCAACTTTAACACTTTTTAAGAAAAACGGTACAATGGTTCCTATAAATGCCGCATTGAACAAAACTGCAAGCATTGCAATTCCAAGTATTAGGCCGAATTTAACATTATCCATCCAGAAATAAGAAACAGCTATCAGCAGAATGGCAATAATAACCCCGTTGATCATAGCAATTGAAAGTTCTTTTAAAAGTCTTTTACCTGTATCTTTTAAGTAAAAATCTCCTGTGGCAAGACCTCTTATCACATCCGTGGCAGACTGAATTCCCGTATTTCCTCCCATTGCCATTATCAGGGGAATAAAAAAAGCGGACATTACAACCTGCTTAATTGATGCGGAAAAATGGTGCATTACAGTTGCAGAAACCATCTCTCCGAAAAACGCAACTATAAGCCAGGGGAGTCTTCCCATGGAGAGTTTAAACACAGAACCTTCAACAATGTTCTCGTCTGTAATACCGGCCATAAGAGCAATGTCTTCGCTTGCCTCCTCCTCAACAACGTCAAGAACATCATCAACAGTAATTCGTCCTACAAGCTGGCCCTTTTCATTTACTACGGGAGCTGCAACCAGGTCGTATTTGTGAAAATAATTAGCCACCTCTTCCTGATCCATTTCCGGATGAACCGAGAAGAATTCCTTATCCATAATATCACATATTTTATCGTTCGGATCAGCAAGAACAAGATCTTTTAACGCTACAAGCCCCTTAAGCACTCCCTGAGAATCAACAACATAGATATTGTAAACATCATCAACTTCCTTGGATTTCTTCCTTAAAGCGTCCAAGGCAGAAGCAGCTGTCTGGTTATCAGAAACAGTTACAACCTCAACAGCCATAATACCGCCGGCGCTCTCCTCATTGTGACCAAGAAGCGTTCTTACTTCTCTTGTCTCCTCCCACGGCATTGCTGAGAGTATTTTTTCTGCTGTTTCTACGTCAAGCTCGCCTATAACATCAGCCGCATCATCAGAATCCATGTTCTGAACAATGTCCACAATCTGTTTCTGGTCTAAGTCTTCAAATACTTCTTTTAATACGGAAGAAGACAACTCAGCAGTAACAAGCGCAGCCTTTTCTGTCTGCAGAAGATCAAAAATCTTTTTTCTTTCTTCTCTGTCTAACCTGGATATTATTTCTGCAATATCAGCGGCATGTAAATCAACAAGGGCTGCTTTAAGTACAGAATAATCTTCTCTTGACAAAAGTTCCTTGATAATTTCTTTTGTATTTTCGCTGGCTGATGTCTGTTCCATACCAAACCCCGTTTATTTGTACAGCTCGTTTGAAAGAGCCGCAAAATCTTCTGTTGTCAACTGCTCCGGTCTTCTGGAAAGGACTGTTGATAAAAAATCTTTGTGTATATCAGGCAGTATTGACCTGAGCGTATTTCTTAACATTTTTCTCCTCTGCCCAAATGCCTGCTTTACCAGTTTTTTAAAAAACTCCTCATTTTTTAAAAAGTATCTCGGTTTTTCCAGAAAACTTATATTTATCACAACAGAATCAACATCAGGACGAGGGGAAAAACAATTTCTGCTGACATAAAACAGTTTTTTTACATCTGCAAACTGGTTAAAAAGAACTGTGGGAATACCGTAAATTTTATTCCCCGGTTCTGCTGTGAGCCGCTCTCCCACCTCTTTCTGGATCATCAGAGTAGCGTCTTTTACAAAATCCCTGTTATCCAGGATTTTGAACAATATGGGAGAAGTTATGTAATAAGGAATATTGCCCGCTATTCGCAGCGCTTCTCCCCTTTCCTCATACTCTGTTAAATCCAACTTCAGAATATCAGCTTTAACAATCTCAATATCAGGATTGCCGCTGAAATCTTCCCTTAATATCCGAACCAGAGATTCATCTGTTTCCACTGCAGCAACCTGCGCTCCTGCTCTGACAAGTTCTCTGGTAAGCACTCCTGTTCCTGCGCCGATCTCTATAAAAAAATCATTCTCTTTAATTTCAAGGCTTCGGACTATTTTATTCAGCACATCTTCTGAATTCAGAAAATTCTGTCCGAGATATTTTTTTGCTTTTACTCCTTTAAAATTCAACCTTAACTGCCTGTTAAAAAAAGTTTTTCAGCATTCAGAGTTGTAATTTCAGCTATCTCTTCCACACTCATATTAAAAAGTTGAGCAAGTCCGCTTACTATGTGTATCGTGTACGACGGCTCATTTCTCTTTCCTCT
>QNDG01000039.1 GCA_003645915.1 Candidatus Zhuqueibacterota bacterium
ACTGAAGGAGAATCGGGACAGAGAACAACGAATGTATGGAACGGTCGCAACCGTTCCACACATTATTGAAATTGTATGTCTATTGCAGATTTTCAGATGCCTGCTGCTTAAGGTGAACGGTTGTTCGCCCCTACATTATACCATATACCTTTCTTTTGTTTTATCCTTTATCCTTTTTCCTTGTCTTTTCTTTGCGTCCGTTGCGAGAGAACCTGTCTTGTCCTCTTTTCTTGTTATTTTATCTTCATTTATCATGCAGAGTACAAAGCCAATTTCAGCTATGAATAAATAAAAAAATAAATTTCTCTTCTTGACATTAACACATTTTTTACATATTTTACGTGAAATTAACAGACAGGAGATTTGTTTCATGCTTCAAAGATCAGGAAAACATCTTTTAACTTATTTTGGTTTTTATTTTTATTCCTGGTTTTATTGCCAAAGGAGCATGGGGCGTCTTCTATAATAACAAAAATCAATTAAATACATTAACCCATGCTCTTAGACTAAAGCATGGGTTTTTTTATTGTACGATCTCAACCATAATAAAATTTGGAAAGAGCATAACAATGGATAAGCAACTGAAAAAGATACGAGAAGAGATTGACAAAATAGATTCAAAAATAAAAGATCTTCTTATAAAAAGATTGGAAATGGCAGAGCGGATCGGTGTTATTAAAAAAACAGAAAATCTTCCTTTGATTGATGAGGGGAGGGAAGAAGAGATAATTTTAAGGGTTTCGGATAAAACCGGAAAGTTTCAGAAGAATATGGAAATGATATATAAAAAAATTATTGAAGAAACAACTCTTTTGCAAAGGGAAATAATAAATGACAGGTGAAAGCATGATAATTGTTATGAAAAACAGTGCGTCCCTGGCCAGGATTGAAGAATTAACGGAAAAGATAGAGGGTATGGGCTTTAAAGTTATCCCTGTACAGGGATCAAACAGAATAGTTCTTGGTGTAGTGGGAGACACAGCTACTCTTGATCCCCGTACAATCGAACTGGAAGAAGGTGTGCATCAGGTAATGAGGGTTTCCGAGCCGTATAAGCTGGCAAGCAGGTCTTTTCATCCCGAGAATACCGTAATAAAAATTGGAGATGTTGTTGTCGGAGGTGATGAAGTAGTTATTATGGCTGGGCCCTGTGCAATTGAAAGTGAAGAACAGATCAATACAATTGCCGGATATGTTAAAAAGGCAGGAGCAAAAATTTTACGGGGAGGCGCTTTTAAACCCAGGACCTCACCGTACAGTTTTCAGGGACTGGGTGAAGAAGGGCTCAAATATATGAAAAGCGCTGCTAAAGAACACAGCATGTTAACTATTACAGAGGTAATGGATGTTCTGTCTGTGGATCTTATTGCAAAATACGTTGATATTCTGCAGATCGGTGCGAGAAACATGCAGAATTTTTCCCTGCTGAAAGAAGTGGGCTTGTGCGGAAAACCGGTTTTTCTTAAAAGAGGCATGTCTGCAACAATAGAAGAACTTCTTATGGCAGCAGAATACATAATGTCAAAAGGCAACAACAATATCATTCTGTGCGAAAGAGGAATAAGAACATTTGAGAAATACACCCGTAACACAATGGATATTTCTGCAATCCCTGTTGTAAAAAAGAGAAGCCATCTTCCTATTTTTGCTGATCCGAGCCACGGCACAGGAAGAAGAGACAAGGTCTCTCCTATGGCAAGAGCAGCAGTCGCTGCAGGAGCAGACGGTCTTATGATTGAAGTGCATCACGATCCGGAAAATGCTCTTTCCGACGGAGCTCAATCTCTGCTCCCCGGTCAGTTTGAAGCACTTATGGAAGAGCTTAGAATAATTGCATGGGCAATCGGCAGAAAAATTGCATAACAGAAAAGACTGAAAACAGTAGAATTAAACATAAAAATATCCGAATTAAAGGCAGCGCTATGGAAGATAAGACAAATATCACAATTATCGGGCTCGGATTAATAGGCGGATCGCTCGCTTCCGCTTTAAAAAAGAATGTTACCGGAATAAAAATATACGGCATTGATTTCCCTTTGGTAATAAAAAAAGCGGAACAGATGAAGATTATTGATAAAGGACTTGTTCCTGAACAGATGGAGAATGCCGTACCAGAATCCGATATAATTTTTATTGCAACCCCAATTTCCCGAATTGAGCATTATCTTAAACTGGCGACGCCTTTGTGCAGACCCGGATCAATAGTTACGGACACGGGCAGTACAAAAGTGATGATAACTGAGAAGGCCAGGGAGATTTCCTCCGGAAACTTCTGTTTTATCGGAGGGCATCCAATGACCGGAAAAGAGAGAAACGGCATTGAGCGTATTGACCCTCTTATTTTTGAAAATTCGGTTTATGTCCTGACACCTGAGTCGGAAACGGAAAAAGAAAAAGTCAGAAAGCTTGCATTGCTTCTTGAAAAAACAGGAGCGAGAGTACTGTTTTTAAGGCCGGGACTTCATGATAAAATTGCAGCATTTGTCAGTCATGTGCCTCAGCTTCTCGCTGTTGCATTAACGAATCTTGTAGGTGGGCACAACAGATCGTCAGACAATTTTTTACGTCTTGCTGCAGGCGGGTTCAGAGACATAACCAGAATTGCGTCCAGTCCGTATGAAATGTGGGAACAGATAATAGATTCCAACAAAGATCAGATTGCTCTGGCAATTGACGAGATGATTGACAGTCTGGGAAAAATCAAAGAAGCTGTTTTTTCCGGCAGTCTGGAAAAGCAGTTTGAATCAGCAGCGAAATTCAGATTATCAATACCTCAGGATACAAGAGGCTTTTTTCTTCCCCATTTTGATATTATTGTTGATGTGGAAGACAAACCGGGAGTGCTTGCGGAAATTTCCGCGGCTCTTGCAAAAGAGGAAATTAATATCAAAGATATTCAGGTATTAAAAGTACGCGAAGGAGAAGCAGGTGTTTTCAGAATAGCGCTTCAATCTCAGGAAGAGAGAATGAAATCAGTAAACATTTTAAATTCAATCGGTTACAGAGCTGAACCGGGAAATCAGTGAATAATATGATAGAAATTATCGAACCAATAAAAAGAATATCCGCCTCAATAGAGGTACCTGGAGACAAATCAATTTCTCACAGGGCATTTATTATTTCATCACTTGCAAAGGGGAAATCTTTAATAAAGGGAAGTTCTGTATGCGCAGATGTTAAAAGTACAATGAATGTTCTTGGTAAACTTGGAGTAAAATTTACTGAAAATAGTGAGGGAATTGTTGTTGAAAGTCCCGGAATTAATAATTTTAATAAATCTGATGATACTTTATACGCAGGGAATTCCGGAACAACAGTAAGACTTTTAACAGGTATTCTTGCAGGTCTTCCTTTTGATACCATGATAACAGGAGACGAATCTCTTGTAAAAAGGCCGATGAAAAGAATAATTGAACCTTTGACAGAAATGGGCGCAAACATAGAATCAGAGCACGGTTATCTTCCATTAAAAATTACAGGAACCGCTCTCAGACCAGTTTCATATACTTTGAAAATTGCCAGCGCTCAGGTAAAATCATGTGTGCTTCTTGCAGGTATAAATGCAGAAGGAAAAACCTCTGTCACTGAACCTTCTTCCACAAGAGACCATACTGAAAGAATGCTTCCGCAGTTTGGGATCACAGTTGAAAAAAAAGGGCTTACAACATCTGTTACGGGCCCTCAGTGTGCAGAACCTGCTGATATTACAGTTCCTGGAGATATTTCTTCTGCAGCGTTTTTTCTTGCTGCTGCATTAATTCTGCAGAACAGTAAGATTACAGTCAGCAATGCAGGATTAAATCCAGGAAGAACAGGCTTTATTGAGATAATGAGAAAAATGGGCGCTAATATTTCTATTTCAGATAAAACATCTGCATGCAATGAACCTGCAGGCAGCATTACAGCATTGTCAAGCAGGTTAGAGGGAACAGATATCGGAGGCAGGCTGATCCCTGCATCAATTGACGAACTGCCTGTTATTGCTGTTGTTGCAACCCAGGCAGAGGGTATGACAATAATAAGAGATGCAGAGGAGCTGCGGGTCAAGGAGACCGACAGAATTGAAGCTGTTGCAGAGAATTTAAGAGCCATGTGCGCAGATGTTGAAGTTACAGAGGACGGACTTATTATACACGGAAAACAGCAGCTAAAAGGCGCGGTTCTTGAAAGTTACGGGGATCACAGAATTGCAATGGCATTTAGTATTGCAGGCCTTGTTGCTTCCGGAAAAACCGTAATTAAAGATGCGGAATGTGTTAACATATCTTTCCCCGGATTTTTTTCTTTTCTAAGGAAGTTGACTAATGAATAAGAATCCTGAAAAACTTTGTGTTATAGGCGACCCTGTAATGCACTCAATTTCACCTCTGATTCATAATTTTATTTACAGGGAAAAAGGCATCAATGGTCTGTATGAAAAAATCCGGGTTGAAAAACATGAGCTGAAAAATTTTGTAACCAGTGCAAAAAACGGAAGATGGTTGGGATTTAATGTAACTATTCCACACAAGGAAAGTATTCTGCAGTTCTTAAGCGGGCTTGACAGCACTGCACGGAAAACAGGAGCTGTAAATACAGTCAAGCTTGACAGCGGCAGACTTATCGGATTTAACACAGATGTCGCCGGATGTGAATTATCTCTGAAAAGCGTAATTGACAATCCCCTTAAAAATGCGCTTATTATAGGAAGCGGCGGCGCAACAAAAGCTGCTGTATCAGCGTTGCTGAATCTTGGTATTCCGGATATTACAGTGCTTAACAGAAACATGGCCAGAGCAGAAAAACTATCAGATTTTTTCAGGATAAACTCCGGTGCTCATATTAAAACAGCGGGCCTGCAGGATAAAACTTTTTCTGATTTTACTAAACATGCAGACATTATAATTAATGCAACGCCTGTGGGAATGTGGCCCGATACTGAAAATTCCGTTTTACAGGAAAACTGTCTTTTAAAGCAGGGAGCAATTGTTTTTGATATGGTACCGAGACCTGCAATAACAACAATGCTGAAAAGAGCGGAGCAGTCCGGAGCAGTTACAGTTTCCGGGCTTTTAATGCTGATTTTTCAGGCTGCAGAAGCTCATAAAATCTGGTTTGGTCAGGATTATGATGATAACCTGATTGATGAAATAAAGAACTACCTTTTTACAAAACACAGGGATACAGTGCAATGATAAAACGCCTTGAAATTCTCACAGCAGGCGAATCTCATGGTAAGGGGCTGGTGGGGATTATCCACGGCCTTCCTGCAGGGCTTGACATTGACCCGGAAAAGATAAATTTTCAACTGGTTAGAAGACAGAGAGGCGCAGGCAGAGGCCAGCGAATGCAGATTGAAAAGGATACTGTTGAAATCATTTCCGGTATAAGATTCGGAAAGACATTGGGAAGCCCCATTGCAGTTATGGTTAAAAACAGGGACTGGGAAAACTGGGAACAGAAAATGGCTCCTTTTGGTAAACCCGCAGATGAAGAAATATCAATTCCAAGGCCGGGTCATGCGGATTTTGCAGGCAGTGTCAAGTACAATCATTCGGATTTAAGAAATGTGCTTGAGCGCGCCAGTGCAAGAGAAACAGCAATGAGAGTTGCCATAGGCGCAATTGCTATGCATTTTCTGGATAATTTCGGTATCCAGATAAAAAGCCATGTTATAAATATTGGTGGAATTAAAAGCAGTGATTCGTTTATAAAATTTTGCAATGAAGATACTGAGCAGTCTGCAGAGAGAATCGGTTCTGCTCATTTAAAGGCGGAAAAATCAGATGTGCGGTGCGCTTCAGAGATTACTGCAAATGCAATGATTGAAAAGATTAATAAAGCCGGAGAAAACGGAGACTCTCTTGGTGGTGTTTTTGAGGTTGCAGCTTTAAACGTTCCTGCAGGTCTGGGTTCATATACATTGTGGGATACAAGATTGGATGCTCTTTTGAGTTTTGCTTTAATGAGTATACCAGGTATAAAAAGTGTGGAAATAGGAGCCGGAATACAGGCAGCAGACATGTCAGGTTCACAGTTTCATGATCCTTTTTTAATAAAAAAAGAAAAAATTATCAGATCTCAAAACAACTGCGGAGGTATTGAAGGCGGAATTTCCAACGGGCAGCCTGTTATAATCAGAGCTGCAATGAAACCTATTCCCACACTTGTAAAACCCCTGCAGTCTGTGGATTTGAAAACAATGCAGCCTTCTCCGGCTCATAAGGAGAGATCAGATGTGTGCGCAGTACCTGCTGCAAGTATTGTGGGAGAAGCAATGACTGCTTTGGTACTTGCAGACGCATTTTTACTCAGATTCGGCGGTGATTCTATGGAGCAGGTTCGGAACAATTTTTTCGCATCAAAATAACAATTAAATAAAGGATGTATTTTGCCTGTTTCCGGGAAATCGGGAGAAAAATATCGGTTTAATAATGTTTATTTAACAGGATTTATGGCGTCCGGTAAAACAGCTACCGGCAGAATTATTGCCGATATTTTATCATGGAAATTTATTGATACTGACGCATATATTGAAGAGTCAGAACGCATGTTAATCAGTGATATTTTTGATTTGTACGGGGAAGAAGTTTTCAGGAAAATGGAAAATAATATACTGAAAAGAATTTCATCTTTCTCAGAATGTGTTGTTGCTCTCGGAGGAGGCGTATTTGTATCATCTGAAAACAGGAACATAATCCGGAATTCCGGAATAAGCGTGGCACTTTTATGGCCTCCGGAAATTCTTGTTAAAAGAGTAGGCAGCGGAAAAAACAGGCCATTGTTAAAAGGGCTGAATACAGACCAGATTTACAAAAAAGTAAAGAAGTTGTTGGATTACAGAGAAGAATTCTACAGAATGGCAGATGTCTGCCTTGAATTTAACACTGAGATTCCTGTAAAAACCGTAGCGCAGCGGATTATAAACAGTCTGGAGAAATTCAGGTGAAAAAGATAGTTGTAAGGCTTGGGAAAAAATCATATTCAATTATAATAAAACCCGGAATTCTGAATAATGTTTCGGAAATAATTGACAAATTACATCCTTCAGTTCCTGTGGCAATTATTTCGGATTCCATTGTGTCCGGACTCTACGGCAAGAAATTAAAAGCTGATCTGCAGAAAACAAGAAAAGATGTTCATCTGCTAAAATTTCCTTCAGGAGAATCATCCAAAAATCACGAGCAGTTAAAACTATTATATACTGAATTGATAAAGAAAAAGATGCCGAGAAACAGTGTAATTATTGCTCTGGGTGGCGGTGTCACAGGCGATTTGGCAGGCTTTGCCGCTGCAACTTATCTCCGCGGAATTAACTTTATTCAAATCCCCACAACTCTTCTTGCTCAGGTGGATTCCAGTGTGGGAGGTAAGGTTGGTATAAATCATGAGCTGGGGAAGAATCTAATCGGCAGTTTTTATCAGCCCAAAATTGTAATTATTGATCCCCATGTTTTATCAACTCTGCCTGCAAGAGAGGTGGTAACCGGCATGGGTGAGGTTGTTAAATACGGCCTTATTGCAGATAAAAATCTATTTTTATTAATTGATAAAAATCTGGATAGTTTACTTGAGATTAATAATCAAAAATTAATATCAGATATAATTTACAGATGCTGCAGAATCAAAGCGCAGATTGTGGAAAAAGACGAAAAGGAAAATAATATCAGAAAAATCCTTAATTTTGGTCACACATTTGGCCATGCTCTGGAGCAGGTTACAGATTATAAAGTATATACCCACGGAGAAGCAGTAATTGCAGGGATGAGGTGGGCGGTTTTTTACTCCCATGAAAAAGGATTGTTAAACAGTCAGCATTATGCGGAAATTGATAAAGTTCTTGGCAGGTTCGGAATAAAAGTTGGAAATATTAATACTGATTCCATTCTTTCCGCTATGTCTGTTGATAAAAAAATATCGGATAATCAGCTTTTTCTGATACTTTTAAAAAACGCAGGAAAAACTCTGTTTTACAAAGTTAAAGATAATAAAGAGCTTAAGTTCGTAACAGAAAGGTGGATTAATAGTGCGGCCAAAAAAAACCATATTAATTATTAATGGTCCTAACTTAAATTTTCTGGGAACCCGTGAACCGGAAATTTACGGGTCAACAACACTTTTGCAGTTAAATAAACAACTTAAGAATTATCTTAAAAAGCGCGGA
>QNDG01000040.1 GCA_003645915.1 Candidatus Zhuqueibacterota bacterium
ATTTTTCCAATTCTTTTATTTTTAAATCTTTTAATGTTACTATATAATTATATTTTTTATTGGTTTCTATAAATCTAATTAATATTTCAGAGGTTAGAATTACAGATAACATGACTATGTTTCGGGCTAAGGGATACTCACATATATCAAGTCCGTTAGGATCCTTTGGAACAATATAATTTTCATTCCAAATTACTTCAGCGTAATCCTGATATAAACCAGCGTGTAAACAATTTATATTTTCATTTTTACAATAATTATAGATTAATCCTCGACTATAAGAATTATCAAAAGAATCTATAATGATATGACCTTTTTTTATGTGTCTTCTGATATTTTCTTCAATAATTTTTGTAGAAATTGCATTTAATGAAGAGCCGTTTATAGCATAGACCCTGTTTTTCATTCTCTGAGTTTTAAAAGCACCAGCTTCTCTTTTTTCCCATATCTGTGTTCCTATATTATGAGATTCTATTCGATCCATATCAATAACAGTAATATTTTTAAATCCTTGCCTGGATAAATTATCTATAAGATTTGAACCAATAGCACCACAGCCACAAACCGTAAGTGGTGTTGTAGCTAATTTTTTCATTAATTTTTCTGTTCTGTATTCTTGCTCGTGGGTAAATAAATTCATTACCAGATCCTTATCCTTATTAAATTACCTGTTTTTTTAAATAAGACGGGTCTATAAGATATTTTCTGATTGCTTTTTCTTTCATATAAATACATACTTTGTTCTTTATTATCACGAATGCCGCATATAAGGGGCTTTTCTAAAGCTTTAACCCATCCGGCCATGGTATTATCATCTATAGATGATGGCGTTAGACCCGATAGATGGGTATGATTGAAACCAATTATTCGTGATCTGTATTTTAAAATTTTTTTCCAGTTAAAATCTACTGAGGCTAAGTTGCCCGTAGATTCATGGATTTGATAACCATATAAAATATTATTTTTTTTAAATCCATAAATTATCCAACAATTTTCTTTAAATTCTTTTATAGTCATTTGTACAATTCATTCCCTTGGAGTTTAAAATCACGCCTCTTGTGGGCGTGATAGTTTTTTTATCATATTGTTCTGTATATAACATTTTGATTTTTTCCTTCTCTGATAACGGATACTATACTCTTCAAGTCATAATTGGAATCGTAACCGTTTAAACATATTCCTGCAGTTATCACTTTGTGTGTAGGATCCTTAGAAACATAAGAAGTAAATTTTTCTCCATTAATTTCATATGAAACTTCTATATGATCAGATTTTTCTCTGCTCTGTAAAAATTTTCCTCCCCCATGTTCAATATCTTTTTGTATTTTTGTTTTATTTAGCTCTTCTTTTAGTTTTTTATCTATTTCGAATTTGATTTTATAAGCAATTTTTTCTTCAATAGATAAGCCAGAGAAACGAATATATTTTGGATTATGAAATTTTTTTATTGCCCTGTTGAGATATTCTGATTTTTCCAGATCAGCTTGTATATCTATTTCTTGATACCATAAATTTAATCCGTCATATCTGCATATACATTTAGAAAAATCTGTAGCCATGTCATCTGATAGATATATTGGTAATAGTTTCGTCATTTTAAGCCCGAAATTATTGTTTTTTATTGGCACCCCAAAATAAATAGGCCCTTTTTTATAGACTAAAATAATTCTTATTTTTGGTAATCGTTTTAGATATTTTTCTATTTCATCGATATTAGCAGAAGATATTAATTGCGCTTCTTTTTCATTAAGAGGTTTGAACTTGTACCATCCCGGGTCTGTTTTTGGAATTTTTAAGAGATGAATTAAACCTTCAATATGAGTTACGATTTCAGTATTATAGAAGACAGGAGAAATAATTTCCTTTTCAGTAATTAAATTCTCCTTATCTCCTAAACGATTAATTATGCTTAAGATATTCATCATGCTTTTTGAGGAGCTGGTCTCTTTATTATTGAATCAAAATCGGCTCTTACAGGAAGAGCGGTATCCATTATTTCATAAAGTAAGTCTAATTTAGACTTTTTTGAAAGTAATTGGATAAGTCCCGGGAGAGCATAATAATCTTCTCCAGTTGGTTGATAATAATCAAAAGGAATTTTATTTCTTTTTAGAAAGGTGCTGAAAGTCCGGCTTGAATAATAGTTTTCTATATGAATAATTACAATATTAGGAATTATGTTGAACTTTTTAACATATTTTGGAAATACGTCATGAAAATAAGGGTGATTATTTTCTTCTTCATCAGTAATTACAATTATTTGTTCGACATAGACATTCCTTCTAATTAAGGAATCTAATGCTACTCCTATTGAAGTGCCCCCATAGGATCTGATAGGAGCAAAAGCTTTTTCCCAAGCAGACATGGAAGTTCCATTAGCCTGAACTCTATGGGCCATAGTATCAAAAGCAATTACATCAAGAGTAGATTCAGTAGCTCCTGAGATTAATGCCGAAACATTTTTTCCAATTTCGATTGCTCTTTCCATGGATCCCGACTTATCCACTAGCACAGCTGTAGGAATTTTTATTGTTCCCTTGCTCTTAATTTGAGTGTCGACTATTTCGTCTAACTTTTTTGTTGTTTCTTCATCCAAACGACCTGTTTTTTTAGCTTG
Organism: Candidatus Zhuqueibacterota bacterium; assembly: GCA_003645915.1. GTDB lineage: Bacteria > Zhuqueibacterota > QNDG01 > QNDG01 > QNDG01 > QNDG01. Next base: position 2,618 of record QNDG01000040.1, read on the forward strand.
TTTTGATTTAAGAGCAGAAATTTTTTTAGACTTTTTGGCCATTTCAAGTTTTTGATTAATGAGCTCTTTCGTATCCGGATTATCCATAGCTCCTTTTTCTTTTAATGATGCTATGTTATTAATTAATTCCTGAGAAGTCATAGAATTAATTAAAGCAACTAAAATAGACGGCGTCATTTTTTCAATCAGACCGACAGCTACCGTATAAGGTATTTTATTTTCGACAATAAGTCTTGCTACTTTCGCCGGGTTCTTTGTTTCAGTTATTTCTTTAAAAAGATTTAATTTACTACCCTCAGGATATTTTCTTTTAAAGAGAATATCATTTGTTCGAGTTGAATGAGGAATCTTTAAAGAGGCGTATAATCCTTTTAAATCATTGGCATTTTTTAAAGCTATTGAATCAAAAAGATCCGGATCCTTTTCAATATAATTCAGATAAGCTTTCACATCTTTTTTGAAAGCAGTGGGAAGATTTTTGAAAAGACCAACATTTTTTTCTTTAATAGTTATTTCATCGACTCTCTTTTTATTACGAGTAATTTTTTTCCCCGTTTTTTTTCTTAATTTGATTTTTTTGCCTTTAATAAATCCAACTATTCTTCTTTTTAAAAATACGGGTAATTTTCTGAAAAGAGCTAATCCTACTTCTCTGTTTTCCAGATATTCATCAGTAATAAGAATTCCTGTGAAAATTTCTTTATGATCTCTTATGTCTCCGTTTTTGAAATACCAGGCTGCAAGGTGAGCATAAAATAACGGATCAGCTTTTGACATCTCAAGATGTATGTCTTTTAGTTTTTCTGTGTCTCTGTGAGGACAACTTAAAAAACTGTTTAACATATTGACCCGAAGGTCCCTTTCTTGTGTTTGTTCAGACATTGTTTTATTCCTTTAATTTAAGATTTTCCGAAAGACGCATTCGGGCGGACTGTGATATTTCCATTTTTGTGAAAATCCACGGTTAATTCATTAAATTCATCCAAAGACACATCGAAATGATTAGCAAGGGCCCTTTTAATTTGATCTGCTGTAAGATTTTCTGATCTGGGTTCTTCATTATTATAAATTCCAAGTTCTGAACGATCCTGTTCTGTTATTAAATCCTCCAAACTCAGATCATGACTTGTTCCGTTATAAATAATGTGAATATTACTCATAATTAACTCCTTTGTATAAGTATTTGTATTATTATATATATATTTCAGCTTATTTTAAAGTTAAAAATATAATAAATTTTTATTTTTAGTTGTATATTTTATTGACAAATTTATTTTTTTGTATTATATTATTATCAGTCTTGCATTCCAACATTGAATGCTTACATAGAAAATAGCTCGGTTGGTAGAGAGCGATTGATATCTAATCAATAGGTCCCTAGTTCGAATCTAGGTTTTCTAGCTAAATTAGCATTCCAGACTTGTGCAAGACTAATTTTAGATAATTAATTCTTTGAAATAAAGTGGGTATTCTAATTTTAGGTGCCTACATATTGTGGATCTTCAATTCCGGTTCTTTAATAAGTTCATTAAAATATAGTGAGCTTTTTATGGGCTGGAAAATATTTCAGCGCTTATGATTTGTGCCCGCTATATATTAATGTTCTTTGAATTTAAATTGGTACACTTTCTAATGAATAGGGTTTACATTTTTTGAAGTTCAAATTCTCATCTTCCCTGCCTGATTTCTTAAAAATTAAGGGATTAGATGGGGAGGTGGCCGGATGGTAAAAGGTCGCCGTTTATGGAGCAGTAAAAATTTGTTTTACTAATTTGAGTGTACTGTTTTAAGTTTAAGTTTAGAATGGATGCGGGAATTTATCAAAATAAAAAATTTTTATTAAAATGAACATTTTTAATAATCAATTAATGGAAGAAAAATTTGATAAAGAAACTAAGAGATCGAGTAATAACAGGAATAAAGCTAAATTAAAAGTACAAAAAATATAGATTTGAGTAAGTTTTTCAGAACGAATGTTGTTGAAGGGAATTGAAATTTTTTTTCAGTTCCTTTTTTATTTTTATGGTAAAAACTATGGGTTGCCCTATTTGTAAAAAAACAGATTTTTATACAACTATAATACCCCCTTATAAAACATGTTTGGGTTGTAACCTGAGTTATCAGGATCCATTACCACCAAAAATATTTGAAGGTCCTGAGGAGAATCAGGGAAAGGGTCCTGGTTCGGGTCATTTAATGTCAAATGAAGAAAAAAGTATAAATGAAAAACTTACGGAATCTTTATATAATTCATTTCATCCTGATTCTGTTTTGGATATAGGATGTAAATATCCTTATTTTCTTAGTAAATTTCAAAAAAATGTGAGAATTTTAGGTATAGATGCTATAAATGAGATTACTAAATATGGAAAAGAATTAAATGTACCCGTTTTACAGGCTGATTTTGAGTCTTTAGATATTTCGGCATATGAAAAAAAATTTGACCTTATTACATTAATACATACTTTTGAACACTTTTATAAACCGGTTGAAACATTAAAAAAGATTATAAAATGTTTAAGTGATCATGGAGTTTTATATCTTCGAATACCAAATATTAGTGTGAAAGGAATTGAACGGGATTTTTCAGAACATCATAAGAAAATCCATCCTTATATTTATTCAACAGAAGCCATATATACTATTGCAGAAAAATCAGGTCTGGAAGTTTTTAAATATGACCATTATGAGGGGATTGGTCAGAGTGACTTTTATTTGAGAGTTTTTAAGGAAAGGCCAAATTTGTCTGTTTGTATGATAGTTAAAAATGAAGAAAAAAATATAATAGACTGTCTTGAAAGTATTAAAGATATTGCTGATGAGCTGATTATTGTTGATACCGGGTCTACAGATAAAACAAAAGAAATAGTTTCAAAATATACCAGTAAAATTTACGACTTTAAATGGATAGATGATTTTTCTGCAGCACGTAATTATTCTTTGAGTAAAGCTACAGGTAAATATATTGCGTGGTTTGATGCAGATGATATTTTGGAAAATCCGGAAGATATTAAAGACCTTTTTAAAAAAGATTTTGATGCTTTTAATTTTAATATTAAATATGGACATGATATTTTTTGTCATGTACGATTATTTAAAAATTTTCGTAATGTTACATTTTCTGGTATGGTTCATGAATATCCAATAATAGATGGTCTTTCTTTAAAATCAGAAACGAATATAAATGTTATACATAAAACAGAAAAATATTGTTTGGAAGATAGACGTCAGAGAAATTTACGTATACTTGAAAAAGAGTTGAAAGTAGATCCCGATAATTCCCGGGCTTTATTTTATAAAGCTAATGCGTTGAAAGAGTTAAATCGATATGAAGAAGCTATAGAAACTTATAGAAATTATATAAGGGGTTCAACGTGGATAGATGAGAAATGGATGGCTCAGAAATGTATTGGTCAAATATATATTTGGAAAAAGTGTTATAAGATTGCAATAGAGGAATTTAGAAAAGCTATTAATATTGATAATAGATGGGCTGAATCGTTTTATTATATAGGAGAATGTTATTTTTATTTAAAAGAGTATAATGAATGTATTGAATGGATGAATAGGGCCCTGAATAAACCTGTGCCTAATTCTTCTTTATGGAAAGAAAAACATATTTATGGAGATACTCCTTATAGATATATTTCGGCTTGTTATATTGAATTAAATGATTTTGATAAAGCTCTTGAATATTGTGAAAAAGCTGTTGAAAAGAATCCGGATGATTTATGGTTAAAAAATAGAAAAGAGTATATAGAAAGTAAAATAAGAGGGGCTCCAAAAATAATAGAATGTTATCGTCAGGGCGCCCTTGGTGATTGTTTGATGACAACTTCGGCTCTGCAGGGTTTAAAACAGAAATATCCGGGATGTTTTATAAGATATGTTACTCATGAACATAGTAGACAAATTCTTGAAGGTAATAAATATATCGATGAGCTTACGACAAAACCTGGAAATGATGCTTCTTTAAAGATTTATTTTTCTTATCCTAATAAAAATTCTCCTATTAAAGATGAAGGGTATCCTCAAAAACCTCTGTCTCGTCATTTGATTCAAATATTTAATGAGTGCGCCGGGGTAAAAGGAAATTATCCAATGGAGTATACTTTGACTGATAAAGATGAGAAAATTGGAGTAACATTACGACATGATTATAAAAAGTATGCAACGTTACATGTTAAATCTGGTTGGTCCGAGTATAAAGATTGGTATTTGGATCGTTGGGAAATTGTTGTTGAAGAATTATTCAGAAGAGGTTATATAGTATTACAAATAGGGCATAATAGTGATCCTTTAGTTTGTAATGCGGTTGATTTTCGTGATAAGACTATTAAAGAAGCTATTATTGCTATTAAATATGCAAATTTTCATTTGGGTATTGATAGTTTTAGTAATCATGCCTCTGCAGCTGTAAAAACGCCTGCGGTTATTTTATTCGGCAGCACTTCCCCTATAGGTTCGGGTTATAAACAGAATATTAATCTTTATAAATCTTTAGAATGTCAGCCTTGTTATAGAGAATATGAATGGTCAAAAGAAATTAATGAACTCTGTCCCTATAATAAAAAATGTATGGATTTAATTTCAGTTGAAGAAGTTTTATCTTCTATATCTGAGATATCTCCTCATTTTCTTTGTTAATTAATAATTTTCTAATCTTCAGATCCTTTATGTATGCTCAGAACTACTTCCTTCAACCTCTCCCAAGCCAATCCCGGCAAAATTGCCCAGATTAGCTCCGTCTTCATCGAGTCCTGAAAAGCTTTCCGACTCTATATAAACTATTACTGGGATAAAAAAGATTCCATCTCTGAGTTCATCCGATTTAAAATTAACTTCTGGCTCTTTCCAGCTTTCCTTCAAGTCCTTGGTAAACAAGCCCCGGATATCTTGAGAGGACTCAGAATAAAACATAAAAAGTCCTGTCCCGTTCTTAAAAATCTGACTCTGACTCTGGACCAGTGCTTTTGTCCAAGTCTCAGACCTGATGACAAACATTTTGATCTCTGGTTCCGATTTACTGGATTGAAGCTCTGAAAAACGTAAAACATAAAACCAGGCAGAAAAAAAAGATGCATCATAAAGTCATGAATTCTTTGCAATGGTGGTCGTATCCGAAAACCATTGCCAGACTTAAGAACATGTCTGAAGAAACTGGGATATTTTTGGTGGAGGTTTCACTTGAGTACACCAGTCAGATATATCCAGTGTGTAGTTTCAGAGACTGAGACAACAGACATGGAGTTCAGGTGTCTGAAGTGTCATTATATTAATAACTCTGATTATGTAGGAGCTATTAATATAAGGCGGAGAGGTGAGAGAGTGATACATAGGTTGTGCTCTGTGTTAAGTTTTTGATCTAAGTCCTTTTCCGGTTAGGTCCCTTATAAATAATATGAGGGGGGATTACTCAGCTTCTATATCTAAATTCTTCTAATTTAATCCTCTGATTTAGTTTTTTGTAATTA
>QNDG01000041.1 GCA_003645915.1 Candidatus Zhuqueibacterota bacterium
AATGTACTATTGAAGAGATGGAAGAGTATGAACCCCATCTTGACAGAGGCAATATTGTTTATGCAGGTGTTGATTACGGTGCAATTCTGGAGCAAGCAGAGAAAGAGGCTGATGTGATTCTGTGGGACGGCGGCAACAATGATACTCCGTTTTACAAACCTGACCTGCACATTGTTGTAGTTGACCCGCACAGACCGGGACATGAGATTACATACTATCCGGGAGAAACAAATCTCAGAATGGCAGATGTTGTTGTAATTAACAAGATGGATTCTGCTGATGCTGATAAAATTCTCGAAGTAAGACAAAATGTACAGAGAATTAATCCTGATGCTGTTATTATTGAAGCTGCATCACCTCTTACAGTTGAGGATCCGTCAGTAATAAGAGGCAAAAGAGTACTTGTTGTTGAAGACGGTCCCACTTTAACTCACGGCGAGATGAAATATGGTGCAGGTATTGTTGCAGCTCAAAAATACGGAGCCGCAGAAATTGTTGATCCGCGCCCGTGGGTAGAGGGAACCATAGCTGATACATTTAAGAAATATCCGGGCATAGGCCCGCTTCTTCCTGCAATGGGATATGGTGAACAGCAGGTAAAAGACCTTCAGAAAACAATTGAGAAGGTTGACTGCGATGCTGTTATCATTGGTACACCGATTGATCTTAAAAAAGTTATTGATATTAAGAAACCTGCAGTAAGAGTTCAGTACAAACTGCAGGAAATAGGTGAACCCACTCTGGAAGATGTGTTAAATGGTTTCTAAGAATTACTCGACAATTGTAATAGCACTGGGTGGTAATGCTATTACACGGGAATTCGAAGAAGGTAATATTTTTCAGCAGTTTGCAAATACACGAAAGAGTCTTGTCAGCATTATTGACATGGTGCAGGAAGGGTATAATGTGGTTATTACCCACGGAAACGGCCCTCAGGTTGGTAATGCACTTATTCGTGTTGAAGAAGCAAGACATATTGTGCCGCCTATTCCTCTTGGTGTTCTGGTTGCAGATACAGAAGGCGGAATGGGTTACATGATTGAACAGTCTCTGCAGAATATGCTGATTAGAAAAGGGCTCAGAAAGAGGGTAGTCACAATTTTAACACAGGTAATTGTTGATAAAAATGATCCATCAATCCTTGAACCTACAAAATTTGTAGGGCCCTTTTTTAAAGAAGAGGAAGTAGAAAAAATCAGAAAAGAGAGAGGCTGGATTTTAAAAAAGGATTCGGACAGAGGATGGAGAAGGGTAGTACCTTCTCCATATCCTCTGCAAATTGCTGAAAGAGATACCATAAGAGAGCTGGTCTATCGCGGTACAATTGTTATTGCATGCGGTGGAGGAGGAATTCCTGTTTACATTGAGGACGACGGTACTCTTGAAGGTGTTGACGGAGTTATTGATAAAGACCGCGCCTCAGCAGTCCTGGCAGACGATATTGGTGCCGAACAGCTCCATATCCTGACAGCGGTTGATAAAGTAGCCCTGAATTTCGGAACCAAGGATCAGAAGGACCTTGATGTGCTGACTAAAGCAGAAGCCCGTAAATACCTTGAAGCGGGACAATTCCCCGCCGGAAGCATGGGGCCTAAAATAGAAGCTGCTATTACATTTTTAAATAAAGGCGGTAAAGAGGTGCTGATTACCTCTGTTGAAAATTATTCTTTGGCTCTCCAGGGGAAAACCGGAACAAAGATTGTTCCTTAATTAAAAGAAGGTTATGGGCTATGCAAGAACAAACTCTGCTGATTATCAAACCGGATGCAATTGAAAGGCATCTGGCAGGTAAGATTATTCAGAAAATCGAAGAGAGCGGTTTTGAGATCGGTGCGATTAAAAAGGTGGTTTTAACAAAAAAACAGGCTGAGGCTTTTTACGGCGTTCATAGGGATAAGGAATTCTTCAGTGATCTTGTTGAATTTATGACGTCCGGTCCGTGTATCCCTATGGTAGTAAGAGGGGAGAATGCTGTTCACGGTATCAGAGAGCTTGTTGGAGCGACTGATCCTGAAAAGGCATATGAGAACACAATCCGTGCGCTCTGGGGAACAACAATAAGAAAAAACTGCGTTCATGCTTCTGATTGTGAAAAGAGCGCAGAAAAGGAGATATGTTTTTTCTTTGATTTGTGTTCCATAGTAATTTAAATATTTTTGGTACAGAAATATTTAAAACTGCCGATAATGAGGATAGTATTTTTAAACTGGGATTTGAATTTGGCTTGGAATAAAAATTACTGCAGGGTATCAGCTGGTGAGTTTTATCTTTTTTACGGAAAAGATAAAACCATTGTGCCTGATTCCAAACCGCGTATAAAGAACCGTAATGTCAGGAATTTGTAAGATAAAAAGGGTTATACTGTTTATGTATAACCCTTTTCAGTTTTGTAATGTTTTAAATAGAAGGAGCTGCATAATAACATGAAAATACTTGTGTTAAACTGTGGAAGTTCATCGCTGAAATTCAGGCTTTTTGAAATGGATGATGAGAAGCTGCTTGCAAAAGGCATAGTTGAGGAAATAGGGCATACTAACGGAAGATTTAAGTGTGATATTCTCGGAAGACATAAAATTGATAAAAACAGCTCTATTGCAAACCACAAAGATGCAATAGAACTTGTACAAAGGAGTCTTTGTGATAAGGTTACAGGATGTATTAAAGAAGTTGATGAAATTGATGCTATAGGACACAGAGTTGTTCACGGCGGGGAAGCTTTTACAAGTTCGGTGTTTATAAACGAGGCAGTAATGAAAAAACTGCACGAGTGCGTAAGGTTTGCTCCTCTGCATAATCCTTCCAATATTGAAGGTATTAAAGCTTCGCTGTGGCAGTTTCCTTTTGCAAGACAGGCAGCAGTTTTTGATACTGCATTTCACCAGACAATGGAACAGGAAGCTTTTATTTATGCTTTGCCCTATTCATGGTATAAGGAAAAGGGTATCAGAAAGTATGGCTTTCACGGCACATCTCACAGATATGTAGCAGAAGAAGCTGCAAGAATTCTTGGCAAACCTTTTAATAAACTAAAAATTATAACCTGTCATCTTGGCAGCGGAGCAAGTATGGCTGCTGTAAAAAACGGTAAATCAATTGATACTTCAATGGGGTTCACACCTCTTGAAGGCATGATAATGGGTACAAGATGCGGTGATATTGATCCAGCCATTCCTCTTTACGTTATGGAGGCAGACGGTTTATCAGCAAGCCAAATGGATACAATATTGAATAAAAAAAGCGGTGTCTTTGGTCTTACTGAAGGCGTAAGTGATATGCGCATTGTTGAGGATTACATGCTGGAAGGAAAAGAGAGGTATGTTCTTGTTATAAAAATGGTTGCACGCAGAGTAAAAAAATATATCGGTGCATATGCAGCTGTTATGGGAGGAGTGGATGCTTTAGTGTTTACTGCAGGAGTGGGAGAACATTCTCCCATTATACGGCAGCTTGCATGTGAAGGCCTGGAATTTTTGGGAATATCTCTTGATAACACTCTGAATGATAGAAATGAGGTTGTCATAAGCAGCGGAAAAACTGCTGTTATGGTAATACCTACAAATGAAGAACTGGCAATTGCAAGAGAAACAAAAGCATTATTAACAATGGAATCAAATACAGGAGATAAAAATAAAAATGAGTAAAAGGGTGTTACTTGTTGATGATGATAAAGCTCTTGTTGAAACTTTGATTGAAACACTTGAGAGCCATGGTTTTAAGTGTGAATTCGCATCAGATGTGAAACAGGGACTTGAAGCATACAATACAATAAAACCTGATGTTATAGTAACAGATGATGTTATGGAGGATATTTCTGCAGGTTTCAGGTTTGTAAAACAAATCAGAACAATTGAAAAGCAGGGGAAAAACAACAGGACATCTATTTTGATGCTGTCAGCTTTAAAGAATATGACAGGGCTGGATTTTAAGGAGCGGGTGGGTACAGAATATCTGCCTGTTGATGAATTACTGGAAAAACCTGTAAATCCGGAAAAAGTTGTTTCAACTATTAATAACTTGCTTAAATAGGATTTATGTATTATATTAGTGCAACTAATAATAGTTGATTAAAATTGCCGGGCAAATCATTAATCTGTTTATTGTATTGGGTCCCAGGCAATTTAAAATTTAATTTCAAGGAGGCTTTAATGGCAAAGATAGACCTCTCAATATCAAACCTTGACTCACTGTTTCCTTCTGATTTTACACAGGAACAGATAGCAAAAGGTAAAACAGTATTTTTGAAAGAGCTTTCTTTACGTGCTCATAAGTTTTACGGCGGGAAAATGATGACAGTACCAAAGGCCGGTATTTTTGGATTTAACTGGTTTAATGTATGGTACACTCCGGGTGTTTCAAAGATATCCACTATTATCAGAGATGATAATGATATGTCTTTTCCTCTCTCGAATAGGAGCAACTTAGTTGCAGTTGTGTCTGATTCGACCCGTGTACTCGGGGACGGAAATTGTACTCCTCCGGGCGGGTTGGGAGTTATGGAAGGTAAAGCATATCTTATGAAATATCTTGGAAGTGTGGACGGTGTTGCACTGTGTATAAATAGTTGTAACAATGATGGTGACCACGATCCGCAGAAAATTATCGATTTTGTAAAAATGCTTGAACCCAGTTTTGGGGCCGTAAATCTTGAAGATATTTCACAACCCAATTGTTACAAAGTCCTTGATACTCTCAGGGAAGAGTGCAATATACCTGTGTGGCATGATGATGCCCAGGGTACAGGATGTGTGACTCTTGCAGGTTTGGTTAATGCATTAAGAATTGTTGAGAAAGATATTGATAAAGTCAGAATAGTTTTTTACGGTGCAGGAGCGGCAAATACAACAATAGCAAGGCTCATTATTGCTGCAGGCGGTAATCCTGAGAATATGATAATGTTTGATTCCAGAGGAGCTCTACACTCAGGAAGAACAGACGTTGAAGCAGATGAAAGATTTTACAGAAAATGGGAATTGTGCAAAATTACCAATCCTGATAAAATCGAAACCATACCTGAAGCAATGAAAGGTGCGGATGCTTTAATTGCAGTAAGCAGACCTGGCCCTGATGTTATTAAAAAGGACTGGATCAGGGTTATGGCTGATAAGCCAATAGTTTTTGCATGCGCCAATCCGGTTCCTGAGATATATCCATATGCTGCAAAGGAGGCAGGAGCATATGTTGTCGCAACCGGAAGAGGAGATTTTCCCAACCAGGTAAACAATTCTCTGGGATTCCCCGGGATTTTAAAAGGCGCTCTTATGGTAAGGGCAAAAAAGATAACAGACAATATGGCAATTGCCGCAGCATATTCAATAGCAAATTTTGCAGAGAAAAAAGGTCTTACTCCGGATTACATTATGCCGACTATGGATGAAACGGAAGTGTTCGCACATGAGGCGGCTGATGTTGCTATGCAGGCAATTAAAGACGGTGTTGCGCGCATAGGAATGGACAGGGAAACAGTTTATTCAAACACTTTAAAACAGATTCAGGAGACCAGATCAATGATAGATCTTCTGATGAAAGAAAATTATATTAAAACTCCGGATATATCAATGCTTGAAGATGCTCTTAATGTTGCAATTGACGCTGTGAAATAGTATTGAAAAATTAATTAATAATCTGGCTTTATAAGGGCTGTTTAGAGCTTGTTTTTCTTTAATTCAGGATTTTCCCTGATTAAAGATAGGCGGGCTTGTAAACGGCCCTTTTGTTTTATTGATTTCTTGGCTTAATTGTTGTATATTATTGCCGTTATGCAGATTAAATTTCAAAATTTTGTAAACGGAATAAAGAAAAGAGTAAGGCCTGTTCAGGTTTATGCTCTTGTGGGCAAGGCAGGCACAGGAAAGAGTTTCAGAGCAAGGCTTGTTGCAGAGGAATATGGTATTGAGTACATCTTTGATGACGGACTTTTAATAAGAGATCAGGTAATTATTGCGGGGCAGTCTGCCAAGAGGGAAAAAAACCGTTTTAAGGCGGTCAAAAGAGCAATTTTAACAGATCCTGAGCATGTTAAAGATATTAAACAGGCATTAAGAAAAGAGGATGTACGTTCAATATTAATTCTTGGTACTTCAGACAGGATGATTGCAATTATTACAGAGAAACTTGACCTGCCGTATCCTGATAAAATAATATACATTGACGATATCGCCACTGCAGAGGAGATTGCAACTGCCCGGGAAAGTAGAAAGGTAAAAGGACATCATGTAATTCCTGTGCCCACAATTGAGCTTCAGGATGATTCCACTCATAAAATTATTGATACAATAAAGTTTTTTCTCAAAGAACAGCGGCTTATGTTCTGGAAAAGAAAGGTTGTTGAAAAAACTATTGTTCAGCCTCAATTCAGCACAAAGGGGAGACTCAGTATTTCGGAAGCAGCTTTGTCACAAATGGTAATGCATTGTGTTGATGAGTTTAATGAGCATTATGAGATTAAAAAACTGAAAATCAGAAAGAGTTACAGTGATTATGTAATTGATCTGTCAATAGCAGTCCCTTATGGCACTTCCGTACCTTCTGTTTTACCAAGATTACAGAATTACATAATTAACAGTATTCAGAAATTCAGCGGTATATCAATAGAAACACTGCACCTGACAGTTGAAGAATTTAAAACCTGATAAATGTATGTCTGATAACTCAGTGAAAAACAAATTAATATCAGCTCCTGGTCACTAATTAGCTGAGAAAACTGATATCTGAAAAACATAAATTTTTAAAATATAGGATTAAAATGCAGAAAAAAGTAAAAGCAGTTGCTCTTGTATCTTCAGGACTTGACAGCATGCTTGCAGTAAAAATTATAAAAAATCAAGGTATAGACGTTTACGGTCTTTCGCTTACATTCAGGTTTGATTCTGTAAGACACCGTAAGAGAGCTAATAAAATAAATGAGTTGGAAAAAGAACTTGGCATTCCGGTCAGACTTATAGATAAATCCGAAAAATTCCTTGAAATTGTAAAATACCCGAAACACGGTTATGGTTCTGAAATGAATCCGTGTATTGACTGCAGGATACAGATGCTTCAAATTGCAGAAGAGTACATGAAAGAAACAGGTGCGGATTTTATTGTAACAGGAGAAGTAGTTGGGCAGAGGCCAATGAGTCAGCAAAAACCTACAATATACCATATTGATAAAGTTACAGGGCTCAGAGGACTGATTGTCAGACCTCTTTCTGCAAAACTTCTTCCTGAAACAATCCCGGAACAAAAAGGATGGATTAACAGCGAGGAGCTTTTTGATTTTCACGGAAGAAGCAGAAAAGATCAGCTGGAACTTGCAAAAAAGTTCGGGCTTAAAGGGTTTGAACCTCCTGCAGGCGGTTGCAGCCTTACTACTCCGGATTTTTCCCGCAGACTTTCGGAATTATTCAGTAACAGAGAGAAAGAAAATATTAGGGTCCAAGACCTTGAACTTCTTTTGTATGGAAGACATTTCTGGCCTTATAAGCATCTCAATATTGTTGTGGGAAGGGATGAAAACGACAATATTGCTTTGGAATCATTAAAAATTAAAGGCGCCTTGGCCTTTATGCCTGCAGATGATATTTCAGGCCCCTTTGCAATAGCTGTGGGGGTTAAAAACAATGATGATATAAAGACCGCAGCATCACTTGTTGCAAGATACACAAACAGATATAAAGGTAAAAGTCTGCGTGTTGAGTTCTTTGGCTTAGAGAATGGAATTATAGAAGTTGAACCTGCTGATGAAAAGAATGTAAAAGCCTGGAGAATATGAAAAAACAGAGTGAAAAGTGTTGACTTTCAAAGAAATAATACTTATATTTTTGACCGATTTTAATATTATTCTTTTAAAGAATTGAGGAGATTAATATGGCGCATAAGATTAATGATGAATGTATCAGCTGCGGCGCATGTGCAGACGAGTGCCCGGTAAGTGCAATCAGTGAAGGCGAAGATAAGTATGTTATTGACCCTGATGCATGTACAGATTGTGGTGCTTGTGTTGAAGTTTGTCCGGTTGGTGCAATTGAGGGACCGTAATCCTTAAAGAATAAATAAAGGATTTATCATTTAAGGCAGAGCCCTCAAAGCTCT
>QNDG01000042.1 GCA_003645915.1 Candidatus Zhuqueibacterota bacterium
ACACTCCCCTTGCTCGGTCGCAACTGCCCTGTCATTAACCTTATTAATGTTGTTTTCCCCGCACCGTTAGGTCCTAAAAGGCCGGTTATACCCGGTTCCACAGAACAGTTGAGATTGTTTTCTCCTATAACCTGGCCATACCACTTGGAAAGTTTTATTGATTCAATTTTCACGAAACCACCTCTGTTGTACGAACCTTTAATTTCAAAATAACAAGAGATAATAATAAAATTAATAAAATTGCGGTAATCATAGAGATATCAGAAAAACCATACGGAGTCTGAACATTAAAAATATATGCCTGAGCCTGCTTTAAAAGAGCTGTAAGGGAAAAGACTCCAATAAAAGGTACATTTGAAAATATTTTTCGCAAAATATCAGGTAAAATCAGAAATGTAAAAAAGAATATTGCTGCTGTCCTGACATTTTGTGCAACAGCGGAAAATGCCAGCACAACACTTGACATTGTAATAACAGAAAGAATTGACGAGCCAAGTATTGAAAAAAACAAGTAGTAATAGTTGCTTAAGAAGGAAGCGTCTCTGCTTATAAGAACTTTAATTATAAACAGCACCAGTGCAGGCGCTCCTGTTACCAGAAATCCGTATGCTCCTGTAATAAAAAATTTTCCCGCTACATAATCCCAGAATGAGACAGGTTTTGAGAAATAAAATCCGAAACTCTTGTTCTTTCTGTCTCTTGCAATAAGACCTGCACCCGTAAAAATGGAAATCAGAATCAGATAAAACATCTGGCCCTTTAAAAAATCATAAAAAAATGAAACATCTTCCACAATTTTTTTAATCTGGGGTGTCATTATACCAACATCCTGAACCTTTGAAAACAGAAAAATTTTAACAGCTCCGACAAAAAACGGTATTATGCTGAAAATCAATATAAATATCAGTCCTTTTGTCCAGGCAAGTTTTACTCCTGTTTTAGCTATTACAAACCAGGTTCCGGGACGTTCCTTAAGGTACCCGTCCCATGTGTGATAAGATTCATTAAAAATCGGCACCTGAATCCTCCAGTATCCTTTTTATAAAAACATCCTCTAAGCTTCTTACGCTGGGTACTAACTTTCTTAGTTCAGCACCTGTATCTTTTGCTGCTTTCAGAATTAGCTTTGTATCGGTTCCTTTCGGGAGAGTCACATCATATACATCCTTGTTCATATTCTTTACAGCACAATTTGCATTCTCGAGATATTTATAAAATTCAGCGGCATTGGTTTTAACTTTCACACTGAAAGTATTGGAATAACTTTTTCTCACCTCATCAACCCGTGAATCCTCCACAATCCTGCCTCTGTGCATAATAACTACTCTCTCACATGTTCTTTCCACATCAGCAAGAATATGAGTTGCAAGCAGAATACTCATTCTTCCTTTGTCAGCTATGTCAACTATCAGATCCAGCATTTCCTGCCTTCCCTTGGGATCCATACCGCTGGCAGGCTCGTCAAGGAAAAGCAGTCTGGGATCATGCACAAGAGCCTGAGCAAGCTTTACTCTCTGCTGCATTCCGGAGGAAAAGCTTTCTACTTTTCTGTATCGCGCTTCTTCCAGGCCTACAAGGTAAAGTACTTCATGAGCCCTTTGCATGGCTTCCACTCTTGACATTCCGCAAAGTTCTCCTGCATACTGAACCATTCCCACACCTGTTAATCCCGGAACAAGGCAGTTATCCTCCGGCATATAACCTACAAGCTGTCTTATATATTTTCCTCGTGTCCTAATATCATTACCTATAATTTTTGCACCGCCTTCTGAATATTCAACAAGCCCCAAAAGTGCTTTAATAAGGCTTGATTTTCCCGCTCCATTTGGCCCTAATAATCCTGTTACACCATCAGGCAGTTTAAGAGTTAAATGATCAACAGCACAAAAATCACCATACATTACAGTAAAATTTTCAAGATTTACAGACACAGCATTCCCCTGTGAGTTAATTTTACAATACTTTATGATATACGAACATATAATTATAAGGTTACAACAAAAATATAAATATTGATAAATTATAGTAAATTATATGAATTTTACTGTTTAAAATCAAATATTTTCACTGTTTTTGTTTTATTAAGTAACTTTATGCGTGTAATTCCGTTTACTTATGTGTGGGACATAAACAGGAAGTTAACAATTTAAAGAATAGAATTCCCATGGGCTCAAATGGCAAATAAAAAACGGAGTGACAAATGAAAAAAACAACCTTTTCTATTACCTTATTAAGCTCGCTGATAATCAGCACATCATTATTTTCTGCAGACAGTACACAGAAAAAAATTTACTATACTAAAAGAGCTCCAAATCCTCCTAAAATTGACGGAAATATTACAGACAAAGTTTGGGACATTGTTGAGTGGCAGGGTGATTTTACACAGTTTGAACCCGTAAACGGAGCAAAACCTTCTCAAAAAACTTCTTTTAAAATTTTATATGATGATAAAAATATATACGTTGCAGTGAGAGCATTTGACACCGAACCGGATAAAATTGACAAACGACTGGGGAGAAGAGACAATTCTGACGGTGATAATATTTTAATTCTCCTTGACAGCCATTTTGATCACAGAACAGCATTTTCTTTTATGGTTAATGCAGCAGGTGTCCTGTCAGATCTGTTTTTCTCCGAAGATGGGAACAATGAAGACAAATCTCTTGATCTGGTATGGGATGTAAAAACAAAAATTGACGATCTGGGGTGGACAGCAGAATTTGAAATCCCGTTAAGTCAATTAAGATTCGGAAAAAAAGAAAAACAAATCTGGGGAATTGAAATTGCAAGGACTCTGTTCAGAAAGAATGAAATGTCCCTATGGCAGCATATCCCAAAGGATGCACCAGGCTTTGTACACCTGTTCGGAGAACTTCACGGAATTGATAAAATTAAACCAAAACCCCGTATTGAAATGCTTCCGTATTCTCTTGCAAAAGGAGAAGCGGAAAAACGGGAACCTGGAAATCCTTTTAAAACCGGCAGAAGCGCAGGTATAGATTTCGGGCTGGACGGAAAGGTCGGAGTTTCCAGCGATCTTACTCTGGATTTTACAGTCAATCCTGATTTCGGACAGGTAGAAGCAGACCCCTCTGTTGTTAATCTTACAGCCTACGAAACTTTTTATCAGGAAAAAAGGCCGTTCTTCGTTGAAGGGAACAATATCCTCTCTTTTAAACTGATGATTGGTGACGGAGATTTGTCAAATGCAAATCTTTTCTACTCAAGACGTATCGGCAGACCGTGCAGTTACTATCCTGATTTAAATGATAATGAATACCTCAGAATGCCCCAGAACTCATCTATTATTGGTGCGGCAAAATTAACCGGTAAAACAAGCTCAGGTCTTTCTATTGGAATTATGGATGCAGTTACATCAAAAGAATTTGCTGAGATAGATAACCTCGGAGACAGAAGGAACATTGCAGTTGAACCTCTTACAAACTATTTTATAGGAAGAGTAAAAAAAGACTTTAATAAAGGCGCCACAACAATTGGCGGTATGATTACAAATACTTACAGAAATATTACTGATTCACATCTCGAGTTTTTAAACAGAAAAGCTACAACAGGAGGAATTGATATTAATCACTCCTGGCATAATAGATCCTATATTTTACAGTTTATCTCAATATTCAGCCACATTTCCGGCAGCAAAGATGCCATTCTTGACGCGCAGACAGCTCCTGCAAGATATTTTCAGAGACCTGATGCGGATTATGTTACTCTGGACTCCTCAAGAACTTCTCTTGACGGATTCGGAGGGACTCTGGTATTCGGTAAAGTTGGCAACAGTCATATAAACTTTTTAGTAGGAGGCACTATTAGGTCTCCGGGCCTGGAACTTAATGATCTGGGATACATGAGATCAGCAGACTCGTTTATTCAGTTTGCATGGGTTCAATATCACATATGGCAGCCTTTTTCAATATTCAACTCAATAAGAATTAACTTTAATCAATGGGGTGGATGGAATTTCGGTAAAGAAAATACAGGCATAGGCGGAAATGTTAATTACCATCTTCAGTTTAAAAACCAGTGGAGTTTCCATTCCGGAATAAACAGGAACAGCCAGGGTATATCTTCATCAACACTCAGAGGCGGACCGTCTATTCTCTTTCCAGGATCCTGGAATATGTGGGCATCTCTTAATACTGATCACAGAAAAAAACTACGGGCTAATATCTCAGGTTCTGCAAACCGAAGAGATGACAACATCTCTTTCAACCGCAGTATCAGAGCTGGTATTACCTTGAGAACCAGTGATCTTTTCTCAATCTCTTTAAATCCATTTTACAGTTTAAACAAAAACAACTTACAGTATATAGAAACTGTCGAAAATAATGATAAAAAAAGCTACATTATGGGTCTTCTTGACCAAAAAACAATGGGGCTGGTCATCCGGTTTGATCTTTGCCTTACGCCAAACCTTTCAATACAATTCTACGGCCAGCCCTTTGTTTCCGCAGGGACATATTCAAACATTAAAATAATTACATCTCCGAGAGCTGATAATTACTCCGACCGTTTCCATACTTTTACAAAAGACGAAATTTCATACTCACAGGAAAACGGGGAATATTATATTGACGAAAACAATGACAGTGAAACAGATTACACAATCTCGAATCCTGATTTTAACTTCCGTCAGTTCAGATCCAACTTAGTCTTAAGGTGGCAGTACTCTCCGGGATCTACAATTTATCTTGTCTGGTCACAGGAAAGAACAGGTTTTGAAGAGACAGGAGTATTCAATTATACTTCAGACGTGAGAGATCTGTTTAATGTTTATCCAACAAATGTTGTTATGCTGAAAATAAACAAGTGGTTCTCTCTGTAGAGGCTTTATACTTTTAAAAACAGAACCGAAGGTCTGGTTACGGCCTTCGGTTTTTTTATTATTCTCCCGCAACGGTCGCAAAGGAAATACAAGGAAAAAGGATAAAGGATAAAGGAATCCCGATTTTCTATCAGAAAAAATTATAATAATCAGAATCGGGAAAAATCTCCGCCCGGAAATGTAGTGTAAAACGTTTTACTCTTGCATTTTTCAGGTAATGCTGGTATATTTTTTACTATTGCAGTTAGATTCTGGACATAAAACTGAATTATCAAAAATTTTAATTGACAGATTACAGGATATCGAAGAATAAGGCGGATAATTTGCATTTTAAAAAAATCAAACTTATTTCTTGTTTAATAAAGGCATTTGTACCTGCTGCGCTTATTACTGTTTTCTCGGTTTTTACAGGATGTTCTGTAGAACCTGCTAAAATTCAGCAGCCTGAGCAGGTACGGAAAAAAGAGCCGTACATAAAAATCGGCATAATGGAGACTTCTTCACCTGTAAATTTTATGATTAATAACAGATCCTTAATTACAAGTTACGACGGATCATTCATTGCAAAAGGACTTAAAAAAAGCGTCTGGCAGGCTCAGGCAAAAATAATCTCACCACCGGTAATCCTTTACCTGCTTGTTGCAGGTTCAATGAGCAGTTATGAAAATGCCGAAGATATGGTAGTTGATTTAAATAAAAGGGGAATTCCTTCTTTTATTTTACCGGTAAAGAAAAAGGACGTATTCTCTTTTGAAAAGGATGGTAATAAGAAAATTTTCAGAGTATGCCTTCAAAAAAAATTTTATTCAAGACAGGAAGCTGCTGAATTTCAATCCGGAATTGAAAACAAGATAGAAACATTTATTGTTAAATATGAGGCAAAAAAGGCCGAGGGCAAAATCACACTTAAAAACATCCGGACAGGACAGATTTTTGAATCCTCGAATCCTGTTTATATAAAGGGTTCTTCAGTAAAAATATTTAACGTGCCTGTAGGCAAAGGCTTTCACTGGGAATCTTCAGAGACAAGAACATATCCGGAAAAAATATCCTTACAGCTTGACAGCAGCGGCCGTCTCGTTGTTATTAATATTCTGCCTGTGGAAGAGTACCTTAAAGGAGTACTGCCTTCTGAAATGCCTGATACGTTTCCCATAGAGGCTCTTAAAGCTCAGGCTGTTGCAGCAAGAAGTGAAGCTCTTGCAAAAATCGGTCATGCACATAAACAAGACCCGTATGATTTATGCGCAGATGTACATTGTCAGGTTTACAGCGGTTTAACAAAAAAATCAAAACATACTGACAGGGCAGTTAAAGAGACAAGAGGCCTGGTTTTATGGAATAATCATAAAATCTGCGATGCTGTATATTCCGCTGTGTGCGGTGGACATACGGAAGATGCAAAAAACGTATGGGGAGGGCAGGATACGGAATATCTGAAGGGTAAATATGACGGGCCCTACTTTTTAAAACAGAAATACGGCTCACTGCAAAACGAAAGCAATTTAAGAAAATGGATTGACCGGTCGCCGCCTGCTTTTTGTAATTCAACAGGCAGTGTACCTTCATCTCTTAATTACACAAAAAAATACTTCCGGTGGGAAAAAACAGTCACTCAGGACGAACTTGAAAAAAGCGTAAAAAAAACAACCGGGCAGGATATCGGCATGATTAAAGAACTGGAAGTTCTCTCAAGAGGCGTTTCGGGACGCATAATTCAGATGAGAATATGGGGTACAAAAGGCAGTGTTCTTCTTAACAGAGAATTAAAAATAAGAAAAGCTCTTTCCGGAACAACTTTGTGGAGTTCCTGCTTTTATGTTGAACCCGGATATACTGTTAGCGGGATTCCGCAGACATTCAAATTTAAGGGAGCAGGATTCGGTCACGGAGTTGGTATGTGCCAGACCGGCGCTGCAATGATGGCTATAAAAGGAGCATCTTTTATTCAGATCCTCAATCATTACTATCAGGGATCAAGATTAAAAAGGCTGTATTAAAAACAAATGGCAGAATCAATACTGTTTAAAGCAGGTTACATAGCGTTTATCGGCAGACCCAATGTCGGGAAATCCACACTATTTAATGCTCTTCTTAAGCAAAAGACAGCCATAGTTACACCAAAACCGCAGACCACAAGAAACCGGATTCTCGGTATTATGAACGGAGATGATTATCAAATCATCTGCCTTGATACGCCGGGTTTGATTGAACCGTCAAATCCTCTTCAGAAATCCCTTTTAAAAACCTCTTTAAAAACTATTTATGATGCGGATCTGGTTTTTGTAATTATAAGCGCTGAAGAACAGAACCGCTATGACAGTATGGTTTTTGATTATATCCAAAAAGCAGGAACTCCTTCGCTTCTGATCATAAACAAAATAGATTTAGTTAAAAAAGAGGTACTTCTGCCGCTGATGGATAAAATGTATAAACTGCAGATATTTGATGAAATTGTTCCCATTTCTGCTCTCCGGCAGGAAGGTATTGACGAGCTTATTTCAATTGCAAAAGAAAAACTCCCTCCGGGGCATCCTTTTTATCCGCCGGATATAATCTCCAGTGAGCCGGAACGCTTTTTTGTTTCCGAAATAATCAGAGAGCAGATATTTATGCAGTTTACAGATGAGATCCCTTACGCAACTGCAGTATCAATTTCCCAATTTAAGGAGCAGCCGGGGAAAAAGGATCTGATTTCAGCAGTAATAACTGTGGAAAGAGAGTCCCAAAAAAGGATAATTATCGGTAAAAACGGAAAATCAATAAAAAAACTGGGAATGAAGGCAAGAGAAGAAATTGAAAAATTTCTCGGCAGACCTGTGTTCCTGGAGCTGTTTATACAGGTCAGAAAAGGATGGAGAAAAAATCCGGTAAAACTAAAGGAACTTGGATACTGATGAAAGTAATTATGATTTTTCTGGATGGTGTGGGTATAGGGGGACCTGTACAATCCAATCCTCTTTCTGTCCCTGACCTGAAGATTTTTTCGTGTTCGGTAATAAAAAATAATCAGCTCCCTGAAAACGGAGAGATAATTGCAACAGATGCTTCTCTTGGGATAAAGGGTCTGCCTCAAAGCGCTACAGGACAGACAACACTTTTAACAGGTATAAATGCTGCAAAACTTCTCGGAAGACATGTTCCCGGGTTCCCTGACAGAAAACTCAGAGAAATTATTTTAAAAGAATCGATTTTTATCAAACTGAAGAGTATGGGAAAATC
>QNDG01000043.1 GCA_003645915.1 Candidatus Zhuqueibacterota bacterium
CATATCAAGTGCATCAGTATATGGTACAACAGGGTCTCCCTTATCATGAAAAATCCAGACAGGGACATCTTTGATACTTGATGCAAGATGAGGTTTCCACCAGGCGGCAACAGGTGCTATTGCAGCAATGCTGTCTGGGTGTTCATAAGCAAGTTCATAAGTGCTGTACCCCCCCTGGCTGAATCCGGTTACATAGATTCTGTTTAAATCAACAGAATACGTATGCGTTAAATCCATTGCCATTTTCCATACAACATCAAGATCAAATTCCTTATCACATGCCTGCGGTGCAAATACAATAAACGGGAAATCATCATGTTCTTCTGCATATTTTCCAAGACCAAATGCATAATAACTATTAACAGAATCTACACATGCTCCACCTCCATGCAGGAATATAATTAAGGGATAACTCTTACTTGCAGAATAGTCTTTCGGAGTCGTAAGAATATATCTGTAAATAATTATATCCAAAGTAGGTGTAGGCATCTTTGCACACCCGGCAAACATAAGAACAGACAGGATAAAAATATAATTTTTTCTTTTCATACATTAACCTCTTTAAATAATGATAAACTTAACACTCTGTTTTGCTTGATTATTATTTTCATTATCGCGGATTACAATTTCCATAATATAATCTCCTTTACCTGCTCTGGAGATATCAAAACTAATATAATTTGAATCATTCTTTTTCTTGCCGGAATATGAATTTTTAACAGATATTGTGTATGATTGTGATGATCCGAAAATTCCTAATACTTTTTTACCGGAAGAATTTTTGTTTTGTTTAATACTGAATGTAACAGTGTAATTGGTCTTACCATTTTCCCCTTTTTTTAAATTGTAAACTTCGTAATAAACAAACAAAAGGTCCTTTCTTCTGAACTTTAAACTCGGGTTCGGAACAATTTTCAGGTCACTTTTATATCTGGACTTCGTATCATTAATAGGTTTTATATCGTATGCAAGCATTAATGTACTTAATTGAAGCTTGCTTTCTGAAAATCCTGGGATACTATACTGAAACCTGCTTCCGTTTAACTGCTCTGTTTGGGGAATTCTGCAATGAATGGCAATATTATAGTCACCCGGATAAACGGAAAATTTAAAACTGTCAATAAACTGTTTCCTGTATATCAGCTTATTTTTTTCTTTTCTTCCCAATTTAAATTTTTTCAGTTTTTTATATACTTCTTTCATATGCTTATCAAATACCGTAATACCTGCTTCAAAGGAAACAGTATCTTTTTTTATTTTTCTGAACAAATCCTTTTTGCTTATTGAATATGAAAATTCCGTTAATACCCTCTTATCATCTCTTTTGAACATGTTTGCTACATTAAACATCGGAAGTACAGTAGTGCTTTTTGAGAATCTCTGTTCATCGTGTTTCATTGCAAAATCCACATCACTTAACCGATCTGTTTTCAAATCACCGATATATGAGCTGGCTGAAACAGCTGACCCTTGCCCACGTCCCATTGCATCTAAATCCATACCTGTTAGTCTATTCTGAGTAGCATTTAAAGACTGCGCCAGAGTAAAATACTTTGTATCCCAGTCGTATAAATTTTCTAACTCCCCAACAAAATTTAACATGGGTTTTAATGTCCAGTAATCAGGAGGTGCGTCTTTTGCGACATAAAAATGAAAAATCAGTTTATTCCTGTCGCGTCTTTTTCTGTAAAGCCATGATTTATTAGGAAGCATCCCTGATCCAAAGGCTATAGCCTCATCATCGGGCTTACCATAACGAATATATATAAGTCCCAGATCGTTAAACTTATAATTTTCATAATACCACGGCGGAAATTTTATTTCATTAACCTTGTCTGATTTCTGCAGTACATGTCTTAATCCGTCATATCTGTAGTTTTCTTCTGCAGTAATAAGTCTTTTATAATGTTCAATTAACCTGGAATTATATTCCATTGCAGGCATTAAATTTCGCTTTGTCCACATGTATCTTATAATTTCTTTTAATTCATCAAAATTCTTATAACCTTTTAAAGCTTTATATTCCTCAGGATGTACAATATAAATAAGTTCTTCTGTTACTAAATCAGCTTCTGTTTTTGTTTTTATACTATCTACAGCCATCCAATAGTATTTTTCCGCTTCTTTGTATCTGTCTTGCTGTATTCTTAATCTTACAATGGATAACAGGACCGGCTGAATCTCAATTTCACCATGGTCGTATAACAACGCATGAAATAGTGAATCTGCAGCCGGTAAAATTTTATTTCTCCTGTAAAGTTCTCCCAGCGCATATTTATCATAATAAGTATTTTGGGAAACCAGATATTTCTCACAAGAATCAGGAGAGAGATGCTCAAGAAAATAATCATAAAAATGAAATATCTTCCTTCTCATCTCGGTTTCACGAGGCGTTATTTGCAGTTGCTTCTTTGTTAGCTCTACTGCTTCTATATATTCTTTCTCTATCCTTTTTAATAATGCCCACTGAAAATAAACATCCCTGTAAAGAGAATCTATTTCTGCTAATTTCTTAAAGTGTTTTTCTGATTTTTTAAATGATATTATTCTCAAAACAGGAGCTCTGAACTTGCCGATCTCTCTTTCGGCAATAGCATAAACATAATGAGCAAATTTATTATCCGGGTACTTTTTTAATATACCCGGTACATAAGTCTCAATCGCACCCCACTCTTTCAGATCAAATAAAACGCCTATATATTTTAGCTGAACACCAATATCATCCGGTCTTGAAATAAGTATTTTTTTATACTCGTTCTTTTTTTTATTAAGCTCCTCTTTGCTTATAAGTTCATCTGTCTGCCCGAAACTCACCTTTACAGAGGAAAGCATTAAAACTGATATAAAAAGCAACACTATATTATTCTTTTTCATATCCACCCCCTATCTTCTTTTCCTGGAAAAAGTATAGCTTCTTCTGAGCCAGAATGGCACAATATCACCTCCCAGTTTTGCAGGTATGTATTTTGTTTTATAAGCAGCGCTCTTTGCATACTTCTCCAGCTCTCTGCTTTTTGAAGTATTGCTTATGATCTTTACGCTATCAACTTCACCTTCAGTATTTACAAGTATATCAACTATCACAATCCCCTCTATACCCTTTTTACGTAATTTTTCAGGATAGAACGGGACTACTTCAAGAATTGGTCTTGGAGCAGCGGCACCTGCACCCAAACCATTCGGACTATTGCCGTCAAACAAGGAGATACTGTCTTCTATTTTAAAATCCGTATCAGGAATTGTCTCGTCAGGAGGCACATAATCATCTTCAACTGGTATCGGAATCTTTGGGAGGTCAGGCGGTCGCGGCATAGATCCTCTTGTATCAGTAAGGGGAACATCTGTAAAAACATCAATAAATGTCAAAACCGGTATTTTTTCTGTTTTTGTATAATTTTTTGATAAAAAGAAAATAACAATAAACAACGATAAGGTCACTACACATGACTTCTTAAACAAAATACTACTCTCAGCCTTTTTCTTATCTCTTCTGTCCAAATCCGACATAATTGCTCTCATCATAGAAATCCAAAGACAAAAAAGCTTCAAGATATTTACTTAACCGACATCAAACGATTACTATATTTTTATTCAAATAATATACAGGCCTGAACTAATATATTACAAATAAGGATTAATTGAAAAATATTTATTAATCACTTATAAACAACTTATAAAAATTTCAATTAAAATCAAATAAAATTTCATCATTCCTAAAATATATATTCATAAAGTCTGTATGAAGTCTCTTTCATTCCGAGATTTTTATACGTTTTTCTTGCCTGGTGATTTCCGGATTCAACATAAAGCCGCAGACCGCAGGATTTTTGATCATCTGCAGCAATTTTCTCTACATATTTATACATTCCTTTAAACACACCTTTTCTTCTGAAATCAGGATGAACATATACACTCTGTATCCAGTAAAAAAGACCGTTACGCCAATCACTCCATTCATACGTAATCATGAGCGTTCCTGCGATCTCTCCGTTTACTTCAGCCACAACGTAAAATCCGTAGTTGCTCATTTTCATTAAATTCTTTACTCCGTCAAAAATAACATTAAAATCAAGTCTTTTACTTTCGGTCTCTTCAGCCATCAGAATATTGTATTTTGCTATTATTTCCGCATCATCCGGAACAGCACGACGTATTTTAAAATCTTCTCTCATAGAAAAGTTCCATATAACCGGTAAAACCCAAAAATATTAATTTTATCTAACTGACTTAAATATTTATATCACATAAGATAAATCTTGTTCTACTCTTTTCATTTACCGCAAAAGGATCAAACAGATATATCTTTAAAAGAATCTGTAATTTTTGCAATTTCCTCAAACTTGGACTGAACTTTATCTAATGATTCTCCTTTTCTGTAAGTATCTTTGTCTAATCTTGCATCCGGATTAAGTTCTGACAAAACATTTTCCTGGTTCAAATTAGGATTTTCAGTTCTGTACGGCCAAAGTCTGAATGAGCCTCCGCTGATCTCATCAATAAGTGTAACCTTATTTTCAATCAGACCATATACCAGTTTCATATCAACAAGCTGGATACCGAATTGAGAAAAAGCTTTTTCAAGAAAAACAAATACTTCTGCGTTTATATCTCTCATCTCCTGATAAATATGTCCGCCCTCTTTTGCCTTAATTATGTAATCAACATAATCATCATCAAGCATGGGATCATGAAGCGGATCATCTTTATAGTGAAACTGTGTGATAAGAGGATCAAACCATGTCCCTTCTTTAACGTTACTCCACTTTAGTATTGAGCCTGCTGCGACTCTTCGTGTAACAACTTCCAGATTTATTTTAAAGTCAAGTTTTTTTACTAAGCTGACTCTTTGTTCCGGACTGTCGATATAGTGTGTCCTTACTCCGCATCTGTTTAAAAACTCAAAAATATCCTTATTGGTTTTCCAGTCTGTAACTGCTTTCCCTTTAATCACATCATGTTTTGCCCCGTCTCCTGCAGTGATATCGTCTTTAAAAACCATGTAAACACTTTTCGGATCAGAAGGATTCTCATAAATAACTTTGGTTTTTCCCTCTGCAACTTTCTTTAAGGAATCAATACTAAACCCCATAAAGACCTCCCTTTATTTACCAATTAATTGTTTTGTAATTAAATTAAAAAATCAACGATTATTAGTTTAATATAGGATAAGTTTAAATAAAGACAAAATATTTTTTGGGATTTTTTCAAAAAAAGATAGAATTAATTATTAAAGGCGAGCTCTATTTTGGAATCTTTAAATAATTCTTTCTGGTTTTTGTAAAAACTGGTAATATAGGCAACAGAAGCAACTCTGGAAAGTTGTTTCTGTGCAGTGATAATAAGATTTCCTGTTTTCGTTCTGTATTCAAAATTAAATGAATAGACATCTGTTACAACAGGATTTCCGTTTTTCCATATTGTATTATATTCATATGAGTATTTATTTATTGTATTGTCCTTGTCAATAAATACAATCTGTTTTGGCTGTGCAAAAATGATTTGCTGTATATTTGACAGATCATAATTAATCTGCTTAAGAGCGATGTCAATGTCACTTAAATTTTTATTATTATCTCTTTGCGAGCCAAACACACTATTCATAAGTCCGAATTGCATACCTATTAACATCAGACTTATAGACAAAAGACTGACCGAGAATAAAAAGCGGATTTTTTTGTTATGAATTGAAGGCATTTTTCCTCTTTAAACTGTACCTTTGCTTTTTTTATGAGCAATTAACGTGCCATAAAGCAGCAATTTGACAACAGCTCATCCTAAGAAATATATTTTCAATATGTTACCATGAAAACGAATTATTTCAGGATTAAAATATTTTTGATAATTGTACACATATTGAAATAAAAGTGTTTATTTTTTACTATACATAGAGAAAATTTTACTCATCAGGGATTTGGATATCTAAGGTCAGATATAACATGTAAAGATATACAAATTGCAGTACAATTTACTTTTTAATAAATTCAATAAAACAAACAGAAGTAAAAGGTCAGAATTATATGATTTATAATCAAACTCATCGTAATTCCAGCATAGATATCAAGCTGAATCTCTTATAATAAGTTTTGTTCTTAATGTTTTTATTTTATGGCGTCTATCTTTTTCGGGGTTATTAATCTCATCAAGCAGCATCTTCGCAGCAGTAACTCCCATCTCGTACGCTGGCTGAGAAACAGTTGTCAATGGGGGATCAATTAATGAAACTATAGCATTATCACTGAACCCTACAACACCTATGTCATCTGGAATTTTTATCCCGGATTCTCTTGCTGCCATGTAAACACCTATTGCCACAGGATCATTAACAGCAAAAATTGCATCCGGTCGGTTTAAAGATTTAAACAGCCTTTTGGCTCCTATAACACCATCTTCTTCGTTCATACCTCCTTTAATTATCAGGGACTCGTCAGGTTGTATGTTATGGCGCTTATGTGCATTAAGATATCCTTTAAGCCTCTTTCTGCTTAACGAAAGGTACTCCGGTCCGCCAATGTGGGCAATTCTCTTATATCCCTTTTTAATAAGAAACTCAACTGCAGTCAGAGCCCCACCGTAATCATCAACTATTACTTTTGTCGCGTCTATATCATCGCATACTCTGTCAAAAAATACAACAGGTATATTTCTGCGCTGAAGAAGCTTAAAATGTTCGGAATTTTTTGTGGTTTGAGAAACCGATGCAACAAGTCCTGCAATTCTGTTTGAAATCAGAACATGAGTGTTTATCTTTTCTCTTTCGTAATCTTCATTTGATTTGCACACAATAATAGTGAAACCTGCTGAATATGCAATATCTTCAATCCCGTTTAATGCAGAAGAGAAAAAATCATGTTTGATCTCAGGAACAATAACGCCTATCGTGTTTGTTCTTCTCTTTTTCAGGCTCTGTGCAATACTGTCAGGATGATAATCAAGCTTTTTTGCAAGTGCTTCAACCTTTTCTCTTGTTTCCTGACTTATATCGGGATGATGCCTTAATGCTCTTGATACAGTTGATGTTGATACCTTTAATTTCTTTGCAATATCTTTTAAAGTAATTTGTGTGTCACGCATTAATAAATTACTTTCCTGTTGAACCGAAACCGCCGCTGCTTCTGCGGCTGCTGTTTAATTTGTCAACTTCTTCCAGTAAAACAGATTCAAATTTTGTTATTACGAGCTGTGCTATTCGCTCACCTCGTTTTATTATAAAATCATCTTTCCCGAAGTTAAACAAAATAACACAAACTTCACCTCTGTAATCAGAATCAATTGTTCCGGGAGCATTTAAAACACCTATTCCATGTTTTAAAGCAAGACCGCTTCTTGGTCTGACCTGTCCCTCATATCCTTCCGGAATAGCAAGATATAATCCTGTTGGAATCAAACTTATAGTTCCGGGCTTAATAATAACCTGCTCATCAACAGCCGCCCTGAGATCCATACCTGAAGAACCTTTGGTTTGATATTCAGGTAGAGGAATATCTCTGCAATCATCTTTTCTTTTAACAGTAACAACAGTTTTTTTCATTTCTTATCTGAATCTCCGCTGACTAGTTTGTTTAACAATAATCTCTGCTCATCAGTCAGTCTTTTGGCAGCAGAATAGTCGTTCTTTTTTAATGCTTTTTTAATCAGATCATCTAATTCCTTTATTCGCTGCTTGTCCGATTCATTTTCTGTAAAATCAAACAAATTTGTCTGCACGGGTCTTTTCATATTTATCCCCGATATTTAACAGAGTATTATTTTAAATGTAATAAAATTTTCAACTATAGAACAATTTAAAACTTTATTTGAAAAAATAAAGCAATATTTTTATTCCGATTATTTGAAATTATGCTGGTACAACATTTTCCCGGAATTGGTATAC
>QNDG01000044.1 GCA_003645915.1 Candidatus Zhuqueibacterota bacterium
TAATAGTAGTATGAACCGTACATCCTGTTAATATCAATACCAATTACAAGGACACCGAGAAATTCAGCATTTACATTATTAAGAAGTATTTTGGCTCTTGTTAATGCATCATCCTTTGTAGTCCCGGATTTTACAACCAAAATAACTCCGTCCAACATGGCAGATAAGACAGCAGCATCTGTTACTGCAATTACAGGCGGGCTGTCAAATATAACCATACCAAATTTGGAATTAACATCTTTTAAAAATTTCTCCATAGCTTCCGAAGCAAGAAGCTCCGAAGGATTAGGAGGAAGAACTCCTGCTGTAAGCAGTTGAAGATTATCTATTTCAGTATCTCTTACAGCATCACTAAGGTTGACTTTTCCATAGAGAACATTTGTAAATCCCTCTCCTCTCTGTACACCGAAAATTCCGTGCTGTACAGGCCTTCTGAGATCAGTATCAACAATAAGTGTTTTTACTCCCATTTGCGCAAAAGCAATTGCAAGATTTGCAGCAGTTGTTGACTTTCCTTCCCCTGGCCCTGCGCTTGTTATTACAATAGTTTTAACAGGGTTATCAACTTTTGTGTATTGAACATTTGTTCTGAATGTTCTGTAAGATTCCGATATAGGAGACTTTGGTTCAAAATGAGTAATGAGCCTTGATTTTATCTGTTTTGCCTCTCCGTTATTCCCGTTCAAAGAGTGAGCCAGGTTCTTAGGTGAAATAAGAGGTACTGAACCAAGAACAGGAATCCCCCTTCTCTCCACTTCCTCTACTGTTTTTAAAGAAGTATCTAAATACTCCATTGTAAACACAATACCAAGGCCAAGTCCCAGACCGAGGAAAAAACCAAGAAGAAGATTCATCTTTTTCTTCGGACTTATGGGCCGCTCAGGAGGAGTTGCCCTGTCAACAATTCTGACAAGACCTATCTGCCCTGCCTCTGCAATACGGTTTTCTTCGTACTTTGTCCTAAGCATCATAAAAATATTGTTATTAACAGTAGCTTCTCTTGTAAGCCTTGCAAGTCTGAGACTTTTGTCAGGAAGTTTATTCAAACGCTTGTTGTACTGCCTGACAATTGATCTCAATTCTCTTGTTCTGGCTTTAAGGGCTGTATTCTCTGTTTCAAGAGTAAGAATATTTGTCAAAAGAGTTTCTGATACTGCCATAGGATTTAAGGATCCCATACCGGTTTCAATTATCTTTTTCTTCTCTTCAACAATTTTACTTTGAATACCTTTTAGTCTGCTCTCTTTTTCCTGCAAAAGACTCAAGTACTTTTTATTATCAGAAAGGCTTGAACTTTCAATCTGCTGCCTGTAAGCTGCAATATCAGCAATAAGCTGTCCCATCTGTTTTTGCAGTTCTTCTATTACAGGGCTTGATAAATTTGAAGAAAGAAAGTTCTTTTTGTTCTCTCCAAGCTGTTCCTTTAAATACTCAAGTCTTTTCTCATTTGCCTGCAGATCTGTCTGAGCACTTCTGTACAAACTCTCAAATTGTGCAAGATTTTGTATAAGCTGCTCTGTCTCTGCTGTTAAAGCTGTAACACCCTCTTTTTCCTTGTACTCTTTCAGCGCTTCTTCCGATACAGCCAGCTCCTTTTGTACTTTTTCCAATTGCTCCTGCAAAAACTGGCGTACGCCTGTAACCTCGCTTCTCGATTCACTGACATCCAGTTCCCTGTAGGCTTCCATCCATGTATTTGCAATTAAAGCAGCTTCAAAAGGTGTTCCTGCTTTTGCTTTAAGTTCAATAATATCAGTATCTCTTTTTGGCAGAACTGTAATAACACCTTCTCTGAAATTTCTTACCAGATTATTAAAAGGCTCCGGCTCATTCTCATCACCCTTTTTAAACAGGGATAAAATTAAACCCATAAATGATTTTCGTTTGCTATCAGGTCCGTTACCCAGGACTTCAAGAGAATCTGCATACGGTGAATTCTGAAGCTTTTTAATAACCATTTCCGCAAGAGTTCTGCTTGTCAGAATTTCTCTCTGATTATTTATCATGGTCTCCTGCTTCATAAAGCTTCCTACATCAAAAAGCTGCTGCTGAACGCTTCCCTCCTGTTTAATCATTACCGTTGCAGAAGATTCATAAACAGGTTTTGCAGTAAAAGTAAAATATATTGTAGATATCATAACAGCGAGAAATGAGATTATAATTATCCATCTCCCGCGATAAATAATTGAAAGATAATCCTGCAGTGTCAGCTGTTGTTCTTCCTGAAAATTTTCCAAGAGATTAACTCCTCTGTATTTTTCAATGTTTTAAGGCTTTATTTATTAATTGGAATAACTTAAATGTTAATATTAGTGCAATTTTTATACCAGATATAATAGCCATTGTTAAATACTGTATAAATAACGTAATATCAAATACTTAGAAATAGCATATCTGCAAACAGGCATTAAAAGAATGATAAATTTATGTCGCAAATACTCTACAACTGTACACTTTTTCTTACAGTGTCCTCAAATCAATCACCTGCACGTGTTCAGGAACAGAAAAGATGAAATCTCTGTCTGTTGTTTCAATCTCTGTTTTAATATCAAGTATAGTAAAAACAGTTGTATTATTGCTGAGATCTTTCTGCTCTATCCTCCTTGGAAAATATTCCTCCTTGTCAACCCACACAGTAAGTTCCGGAAAAAGCTTATCTCCCTTCTCATCTGTAAACTTAATAACCCAGCACTCTTTCCCGTTTATTTTTTCCGAACCCTTTAAAAACGACTGATAATCATTTGTATATGTAAGAAATATCTTTCTTGGTAAAAGAGTATTGTCATTTTTCTTAAGCTTATCAATAACAACTCTTTTTGACGGTTTGCTGTAAGTCCATAAATTTTTCCCGTCAGATACAATTATCTGATCATCTGTAGTTACTTTAAACTTATCTTTGCCTTTAAGAAGAAGAACTCCGTTTGTTGAGTTTTTTTCACCTGTTAAACTCCACAAATAAGTTTCATTAAAAGTAATCTGCATAATGCCAAATTTATTAAAATTTGATTCAATCTTTTTTATTATCTGATCCGGAGTCTCAGCTGCAATAACAAATGCAGACAGGGCAAAAACAAGATGCAGAACCGCTGCTTTTATCTTCATAATTCCGGGTCTCCCTCCGATTTAAAATCATTTTGTTCCATTTCTGCAAGCTGTTCCTCATCAATCAAAACTTCTCTTGCTTTGCTTCCGTCATAAGGGCCTACAATACCTGCATCTTCAAGCTCATCAATAAGTCTGCCTGCTCTTGCATATCCTATCCGCAGTCTTCTCTGCAAAAGCGATGCTGATCCCTGCTGGTGCCTTACAACCAGTCTGGCAGCTTCTCTGAAAAGCTCATCTCTGTCATAAGCTCCTGCCTCTGCTCGTGATGTTGAAGCCTGAACATCTGCTGAAATTTTATACTCGCTGCCTGCAGGCTGCTGCATTACAAAATTAACAATATTCCGTACTTCATTTGCAGTAATAAAGGCACCGTGTATTCTTATTGGCTCAGGTTCTCTGGGATGCAGAAACAGCATGTCTCCTCTTCCCAAAAGCTTTTCCGCGCCGTTTCTGTCCAGAATTGTTCTGGAATCTGTTTTTGATGTTACTGCAAATGCAATTCTTGACGGGAAATTTGCTTTTATCACTCCTGTTATCACATCCACTGACGGACGCTGTGTGGCAAGTATCAGATGAATTCCCACTGCTCTTGCCATCTGCGCAAGCCGCGCTATAGGCTCTTCAATATCTCTTGCTGCTGTTATCATCAAATCTGCAAGCTCATCAACAATTACAACAATATACGGGAGCCTGTTAAGTTTTGATCCGTCTTCTTTAAGTATTTTACCTTGCTCCACAGCAGAATTAAAATCGTCAATATTCCGGACATTTGCCTTTGCAAGAAGCCTGTATCTTCTGTCCATCTCTTTTTCAAGGCCTTTTAATACTGCAACAGCATTCCCCGGAGTTGTAATCACGTCTTCCTGCAGAGCGTCAAGAGACATCAGGTGGTGTCTCTTTAATTTTTTATAAAAAGCAAGCTCAAGTTTTTTGGGATCAATAAGAATAAGCTTTACATCTTCCGGAGAAGCTTTGTAAAGCAGACTGACAATTATGGCATTAAGGCATACTGATTTGCCGGAGCCTGTTGCACCTGCAACAAGAAGATGCGGCAAAAGAGAAAGATCTGTTACAACAGGTTTTCCGTCTATTGATCTGCCCAGAGCAATTGTAAGTTTTGACTTTGATTGGCGGAACTCTTTTGATCCAATAATTGATTTTAAATCCACAAGTGCAGGTTTATCATTTGGCACTTCTATACCTACTGCGGCCTTACCGGGAATAGGAGCAACAACTCGCACATGTTTTGCTCTTAAATACAAAGCCAGCTCATCCTGACATCCTACAAACTTGCTTATTTTCACTCCGGGTGCAGGTGCCACCTCAAATCTTGTTATTACAGGGCCAGGCCTTACACCAACAACAGAGCCTCTGACGTCAAATTCACCCAGTTTTTCCTCAATGAACTTTGCTTTTTCCAAAAGAGCTTCTTTGCTTATTTCAATACGGTTCTCATCCGAATACATAAGCAAATCAAGAGGAGGAAACATGTAAGGGCCCTTTGCAGCTGTTTTCTGAACAGCAGGAGTTTGAGTACCCTGCCCCTGAGCTTGAGCCTGCATTTTTCCCGGAACAATGCGGGGTTCCTGTCTCTTTTGCGCTGCAGAAACAGAAGGTTTTTCCAAGAGTTCGTTCTGAACATCAGGTTTAACCTGTCCGGTTACAGGTCTGTTCTGATCCGGCTGTTCAATTTTTATTTTAGGTTTAGCCTGCTTTTTCTGACCAATACCTGACTGCTCTTTGCTTTTAAAACTATTAATCAGATTTTCCAGTTCCTGCCTGAATCCCAGAACTGCCTCCCGCATACTCCACGATGTAGCTGTTACAAGAAACAGCACCATAAATGTTATAAGTACAACAACGCTTCCTGCAATACCGAGATATCTGCTTAAATAATCTGCAACAAACGCACCGAGAAGTCCGCTTAATTTAAATCCGTAACTTGTACCTGTATCGGAAACAGCTTCAGGCATTGCAAGTGCTGTTGATAAAAACAGGCCGAGAGAAAGCATATAAACCGATATTCTGAAAAAGGGCTTGAACGGCTTAACAAGAAATATGTTCCATCCCAAAAGAAAAAGTAAAAACGGAATAATCAGGCATGAATAACCGATTGTATATACATAAAGATAATGACTGAGCCAGGAACCCGCAAGACCAAGCCAGTTTTTTATTGCAGCAGGATTTCCGCTGTTGGGAAAATCTTCCGGATTATACGATACAAGGCCAAGGAAAATAAGCAGAGCAAAAGCCATAATAAGAATTCCCAGAGCTTCCTGTTTTGTATCGTCTGTTTTTGATTTTCTTGCCATATAAAATTATCCGTTCAATTTATAGAATAATTGCATTGTTTTGTAAAACCGGAAGTACATTAACCGAATCAACTTTTAATGCAAATTCAACATCTCTCTCAAAACCGGCATTAATAAGATTTCCGGCATGTACTGATGATTTTACACTGCTCTCTATGCTGTTTTTATTTTGCTCATACAGCATGTATGCAGCTGCCGCACTGTCGCCTGCATATGCGACAGACTGCTTATTTTTAAAAACCCGGCTTAACACCATGCCTGCAAATAAAGAATCTTCAAGACTGAACCTGCCGTTGTTACCTGCACATGCAATAATAAAATCCTTATCCAGGTAAAGAATCCGGTTTACAACTAAGCTTACATTTATAAAACCGCCTATAAGCGTATCCACGGAATTCCGTAACATGCTTAACACTCTTGTGCCGTTTGTAGTTGTAAAAAGAACTGTTTTACCTTTTACTGCCTGCTCCGTATATTCCAGCGGAGAGTTTCCAAGGTCAAACCCCGGTATTCTGACTGAATTTCTCTCTCCGCATAAAATAACTTCGTTCTCTTTATACTCTTTTGAAGCCGTAAACACCGCAGCAGGCTCTTCAAAAGGGGCAACTTTTCCCGCTCCGTTGTGCAAAGCAGTTATAATTGTTGTTGTGGCTCTTAAAATATCCGCAACAACAACTGTTTCCCTTCCTGTATAGATCTTTTTTAAATCTTCAGGGAAAAGAGCTACACCCGCTTTCATGCTTTACTTTTCATACATTTTAAAGAAATTCAGCCATTTTCTTTCTCGCTGTACCTGGTACAAGAGGAATCTCTTTTGTAACACCTCTCATTGCCGGCTGTTTTTCATCTCTTTTAAATTCCAGTTCTGTTTCAGGCTCAAGTTGTTTATTGACAAGAACAAAGCCTATGGGGCTGTTTTCAAGTGTTGGTGAAATTACTCCGCTCAGTACTGTACCAATTTCCGAACTCTGATGAAAAACCTTATATCCAGGCATTGCCTTTCTTCTTCCCTCAAGAATAAAACCGTAGACATACTCATGTTTCCCGTTTTCCCTTGCAGAAACAATCGCCTGTTTGCCTATAAAATCGTGCTCTGAGTCCAGTACAAACTCCCACGGATGCCCAACTGCAACTCTGTCAGGATGAAGTTCATGACCGTGAAGTGGAAGACCTGCTTCTGTTCTTAAAGTATCTCTTGCCCCAAGACCGCACGGAAGAATCCCAAACTCCTTACCTTCCTCAAGTAAAAAATTCCACAGTTTTGATGCGTTCTCAACATCTGTATATAATTCAAATCCGATCTCGCCTGTATATCCTGTTCTTGATACCAGTACTTTCATTCCGTTAATATCAACATCAGAAGCAAACCGGAAAAACTTTAATCCTGCAATTATCTCTTTATCTGAAATTTTTGCAAGAAGTTTCGGTGCATTCGGCCCCTGAACATCTATTTTTGCAGTCTGATCACTGATATTTTTCAATTCTACGCCAGAAGGTGCATTTTTCTTAAGCCACTCAAAATCTCCTTCTATTCCTCCTGCATTAACAACCAGCATCCAGTGATCCTCGGAAAATCTGTATATAATGCAGTCGTCAATAACTCCGCCTCTTTCATTAAGCAAAAAATTGTACATTGCTCTGTTGTCAGTAAGTTTCCAGACTTTGTTGCAAAGAAGGTTTTCAACAAAACTCTTTGATCCCGGGCCTGAAATATCAAATTCGCCCATATGGCAAATGTCAAAAAGCCCTACTTTCTGTCTGGTCGCGTGGTGTTCTTCAACCTGGCCGGTTGGATACCATAACGGCATAATCCAGCCCGCAAAATCACTCATTTTTCCACCAAGCTTAAGGTGTTCATCGTACAATACGGTTTTTTTAGGTTCCACAATCTCCTCGCTTTCTGATTGTTAACTGTTTATTACTATTTACCTCTTTATAAACCACTTTTTAAGAGCCCTTAAAGAAACACAGGGCTTAAATTGCTTCGTATTTCTCACTGTAAAATATATCTGTTTAATTTATTGAAAAATATTATATTTGTCAATATCATTCTTACCTGATTACAGGAGATGGTAAAGGTTGTGTCCTTAAATTTGTGTAAAAAGGCATATTATTGAAAAAGTGCCATATTCTTCCTAAACTAAAATGATAAAATTAATTTTTTAAAAAAAGAAAGGGAAAATATGGCACATAAAAAAGATAACGGATTAATCAGAAAAATGCAAAAAGTTTTGTTGGACGATTCGGATTTTCTTAAAAAGCTGATACAGGAGAATCTTCAAAAACTATTAGAAGCTGAGTTTGAGAGCAAAATACAGGCAAAGCCTTACGAAAGGACGGATGACAGGCAGGGCTATAGAAACGGAACTTATACTCGTACACTAA
>QNDG01000045.1 GCA_003645915.1 Candidatus Zhuqueibacterota bacterium
CCGGTTTATATGCTTCCTGAGCTGTGCCACAGAAACATGGCTTTTACTCTTTTTCATGCTGAGCAGATGCCCAAAGTATCAATCCAGGAAATTAAGCAGGAAAAGATTGAACCCGGCATATACAAAATTTATGTTACAATTGCAAACGACGGCTCAATACCTAGCCTGTCTGCACTGGATGTGAAGAATCATATTTCAAGACCCGATTTACTGACAGTTTCCGGAAGAAATATTAAAGTTATTTATGCAGCAAAGGTTCTTGACAAGTGGCTTAACAGAGTTGAGATAATAAAGAACCGTCCGGAAAGAATTGTTATTGATAACGGAATTGACGGGAAATCTTCAAAAACATTTATGTGGATTGTAAAAGGTTCGGGCAAAATAAAAATCAGTTTTGATGCGGTAAAAGGGGGGAAAGTCAATAAAATCATCGCTTTAAAATAAGCTTCAAAATACTAGATAAAAATGCCCTGATGCATCTTGTGTCAGGGCTTTTTTTATGATAAGGATATGAGAAAAGGATAAAGAATAAAAAAAAGTAAGATCAATGAAAAGATGCCTGCAAATAATCACAAAACATAAGCACCTTTTTTCTATCTGCTGAATCAAATAAAAACGGTTCTACATCTGCTGCCATAGCAAACATATCTGTTTTATTGCAGACATTAAGCACTTTATCTTTTAATTCCGATGTATTTGAAATTCCTGCCTTTTCTTTTAAATATGAAAATTCAGGCAGAACTCCCTTACCCATTAAAAATACAACATCATAAAAATCTCTGCCTTTATTTCTGGGACGATTGATAATTGCATAGAATTTTTGTGCAAGAAGCAGTGGCAATGGAGCAGTTAAAATTGTGGTAAACACTTCAAATCTGTTAAGAATAACTCTGTCCGGCTCGTAAGAATAATTCTGAGGTTCCGTATCCACTTGAATCAAAATTTTTTCTTCCTCATACCCTGAAAGTCCTTCTCTAAACAGCAGTTTAGGAAAACGTATATAACAGTGCCACGCTCCCGGCATAGTTGTTTTTATTTCAACGTGATATCCCTCACGTTCAAGATGTGATAATATTTCTCCTGCAATTTCCCTAAATCCATCTCCATCTATCCCTATATTATCAAAATCCAGATCCTCGGAAAATCTCCTGTTTCCGTGCACTATTCTAAGACATGTGCCGCCCATAAAACATAGAGCATCTGCATGTTTACTGTTAAAAATAATTTCCAAAATTTTATACTGAAGATACTCTCTCAGTATAAACCGGGAATGATATTTCATTGATTCAGGATAATATGACTTAATCTCTTCAAGACTCAGCATTAAGAAACTCCTTAAGCAGAATAATACGTTTTTCAAGGGCTGCAGATGATATATGTGTACAATATACATCTAATTTGTTTAATGATATTGTTTCATTAATTTTAAAAACATTCCACCTTAATGAATCAATATCAGAAACATTTTTTATCTCCGGATGCAGGTACAAATAATCAATCAAAACTTTTTCCGGCTCAGCAATCAAATAGTTAAAATTTTTCCATGGTACGAGTTTATAGCCGAAATAAAGTTTTGGTTTTATGTGATGATATACAAACCTGCCTCTTTTTGTATTAAACATCTGTGTTTTTAATGTGGTACATGAAATTGTCTGAAATACTTGTTCAGGGATAAATCCATATACAGACAGAGCAGATTCCAATGAAACATATGATGGATGATACATTATATTTGCCGAATAATACAAAAACTGTTCCGCATTTTCTGTATCTGAAAAACAATAAAAACTGTTCCGCAGTTTTTCTATATATCCCCTCTTCTGCCACTCCACCAGTCTTCTTGAGTCAAAACCGGAAAACAGCTTTCCTATTTCCTTTACAGAAAACAGCGGGTATAATTTCATTTTTGTACGGAATTCGTTGTAATTCATTTTTCCCTTCTGTTTAAAACAGATATGGCTATATAATTTATTTCTTTTTTTTGTTAAAAACAACAAAAAAAAGAAATATTTTTCAACTGCATCCGGCCTTTGACTGACATGGATCCACTAATTACACGAATCCATCAGGAGCCGGACTAGTTTTCACGAATTATTTTTTAAAATTTACACGGAACCTTCAGACCACATCCTAACGTGTCAGGCTTTTGACTGATTCGTGGATAAAAACTATAATAATCAGAATCGGGATTTTAACATAAAAAAAAACACTGTCTTCTTTATCCGACTTTCAGACATAAAACAAACACTCAGCTATCACTTAATCCCGATTTTCTTTAATAAAAAACTATAATAATCAGAATCGGGAAAAATCTCCGCTGCAAGTCAAACTTAAATCGGAAAATTTCATCTCTTTATCTTTTAATCCAAAATGTCCTATCTCTTAAACATTCCGATAGCTCTGTTCTTTACTCCTTTCCCGCGGATAACTGTACTCATCTCATAAACAGTAAGGCTTAATGCGCCAAACTGCTCTTCAACCTTTCCTTTTAATACAAAAACAAAAGCCGGTGAAAATTTTGAGGCATATTTCCTGTATGCATCCGGAAAAAACACGGTTTCATATATACCTGTTTTATCTTCAAAACTGATAAAGGCCATTGGCTCCTGATTTTTTGTATAGACCGTCTTATTTGTTATCCACCATCCGATCATCCGGACAGTTTTGCCTGTATAATCTTTCATCTGAACTGCGTCAATGTGATCAATCCGGTCTGTTATGTGTCTGTAAAGATCCAAAGGATGCAGACTAAGAGGAAAACCTAAAATCTCCACCTCAAAAAGAATAAGTGTGCGCGGATCGTAGGAATCCAGAGCAGGTGTTACTGAAGGGCAGTTATCAAACAGATCCAGACTTGTCTGATGTTCTGCTTTCTTATTGTTCTCCCTGACCTTTGCAATCCATAAAAGCTGAGGCCTTGTTCTTGATTTTTCAATACTGTCAAAACATCCTGCTTTTATAAGAATTTCAAAGTCAGAAGGATCCGGATCAACTCTGTAAATAAATTCTTCAAGAGATCTGTAAGCACCGTTTGCTTTTCTCTCATTCAGAATACTATCAAGAGTTTTTTCTCTAAGTCCTTTAAGCTGCATAAAACCCATACGGATTTCTCTGCCTGCACCTTTGTACTTTTTTACGGAAAGATTAATATCCGGCCCCAGTACCCTGAGCCCCATTCTTCTTGCTTCGCTTATGTATGCAAAGGTTGAATAATATCCGCCCCTGTTGCTTATTACCGCTGCCATAAACTCTGCCGGATAACGGGCTCTTAAATAAGCGGACTTAAAAGATACCAATGCATAAGATGCACTGTGTGGCTTACAGAAGCTGTATCCTCCGAAACTTAAAATCATGTTCCACACATGTTTAATAACCTTTTCGGATATGCCTTTTTTCTGCGCTCCTTTAAAAAACATATCGCGGTAATAATCCAGTTTTCTGCTGTTATGTTTTTTTGACAGGGTCTTTCTCAACCCGTCTCCCATTGCAGATGAGAACCCTGCCATTTCAATGGCAATCTTTGTGACATCCTCCTGATATACCATAATTCCGTATGTATCTTTAAGCACCCTGTCAAAAACAGGGTGTACAGGTTTTATTTTCTCACCTTTAAGCCTTCTTATGTACTCATTTATAAAATTGTTTGCAGCCGGCCTTATTATTGAACTGTGAATTATAAGATGCTCGTAATCTCCTTTTCCTGTTTTTTTCTGAAGCTGTCTCATAGCAGGAGATTCAATATAAAACACTCCCATTGTATCACCTTTTGCAATAATCTCTTTGGTCATACTGTCATCTACAGGATTAAATGAAGTGTAATCAATTATCCGGCCGGTATTTTCCCGGATTGCAGCAATTGCATCCCTTATTACAGCGAGAGAGCGGTTCCCGAGAATGTCAATCTTAACCAGCCCCGAATCTTCTGTCTGATCCTTCTCCCACTGAATAACATTAACACCCTTTGGTGCAGGCTCAACAGGCACATATGAAGTAATTTCCTCCGGAGTAATAACAACTCCCCCGCAGTGAACTGAAATATGCCGAACTAGACCTGCAATTTTCCGGGACTGTTCTAACACATCAATCCATCTTCTGTCAAGAACAAGTCCTTTAAAAACAGGGTGGGATTTTATCACTTCCTCTACAGACTCTCCTCTCCAGTACCATAAATGAGCAAGCCTGTCAGTTATACGTTTAATCTGATTTTCAGGAAATCCGTAAACCTTTGCAACTTCTCTTACAGCTGCTCTGGGCCTGAACCCCACATGATTTGACACCATAGCTGATCCTGACCTGCCATATTTTGCAAATATGTAATCAAATATTCCGTCCCTCTCATCCCATGCAAAATCTATGTCAATATCCGGCGGATCCGTTCTCCCCGGATTCAGAAAGCGTTCAAAATAGAGATCGTATTTAACAGGATCAACATTTGTAATTCCGAGAAGATACGATACAATACTTGCAGCCGCAGAGCCCCTTCCACAGGTAAGACTTGACTGTTTTACAATATCTTCCACAACGAGAAATACAGATGCAAACCCTTTTTTCTCTATAAGGGAAAGTTCATACTCCAAACGCGTGCATACCTCAGGTGTTTTGGCTCCGTATCTTTTTTCAATACCCTGTTCCGCCTTTTTCCGTAAAAGCTTTATCTCTTCATCTCTGCTGAGCCCCTTAAACCCCGGTGTGATAACTCTGCTGAAATCTCCCTTAAAAGTACATTTTTTGCTTATTTCCGCTGTGTTAAAAACCGCATCCGGAACATCTGGAAAAGAAGCCCTGATTTCGGAAATATCTGCAAGGTACGCATCTTCAGGAGCGCACTCATGTTTTGGAAGTTTTGATAAAGTTGTATTTAAATCTATTGCCCTGGCAAGCCTGTGCACTGCAAAATCTTCAGGGTCAATAAAATAAACCCCGCCTGTAACCACAGCAGGAATGCCCTCCTCTTTTGCAAAAGCCAGAACATGCCTGTACTCCCTTCCCCTTACAAGTTCGGCATAACAGTCGGATCTCCCTTTCAGTGCGGTTAAAAGAGGAATGTGGCTGCTGAGTATAACTGTTCCTTCATTATGTTCAAGCAGAGTTTTTATCAGACCAAAATCCTGCAGGCAGTGATACATGCTTATAACAGAGCATAAATTTCTGTATCCCTGCATGTCTTTTACAAGAACAACTGCACGCTCTTTGCTGTTTTTTCTTATTTCCGCACCGATAATGGGACTAATACCATGCTCTTTTGCAGTCTGCAGAAAAAAAATAAGGCCGTACAGATTATTCGTATCTGTAAGTGCAAATCTGCTCATTCCCCTGTGCTTCACAGCTCTGCAGATCGCATCAATACGCGCTGTTCCGCGCATCAGAGAGAAGACAGAATGTACGTGAAGATGCACAAACTCCATTTACATGTCCCTGCCTGAAAGAAAGTAACTGTTTTGCACTGCAGAATATTTTTGACTGACAAACAGTGTATGCCCCCACTCAATCTTTTTACCGTATCTCGATATTATTGTATCCATGGCCTGCACTGCAGCGCTCTTTTTTGACAGGGATGCGCTGGTTTCAAACATATCCACCTGGCACGACACAGAGGAAATATCGGTAAATGTAAGACTTATGTATTTGATTCTCTGCCTGCGGGTAACTGTTTCGGTAAAAAGTTTTTTAATAACAGGATACAGAACAATCTCATTTGTTACTGCCCCTCTTATTTTTAATCTTTTAAAATCCTCCATATTGTCGCAGTACCTTACATAAAGCCACACTGTTTTTGCATGAACCTTTTTCGAACGCATCTTAAAACATGCTGAGCTCAGAATACTCATCAGAAATGCAAACAAAATTTCAGTGTCATTTGTGTCTGGTTCTATGTGCTGCCCTGCAAACACAACAGGTTTTGATAACAAAGGCCTTACAGGCGTATTGTCTATGCCCATTGCCTGATTGTATATCAGATACGCTCTTTTGCCGAATACTGCCGAAAGCCTTGACACAGGAATTGATACAAGCTGATGCACAAAACGGATGTTCAGATCATGCAGGAGTTTTCTGTCTGCAGGTTTTTTAACAGCAGGCAAAACAGAAGACTTCAGAGGAGCCATAAATGAAGCTTCGCTTCCGGAAGGGACAGCATACATGTCTGCATGAAAGCGGATTATCTTTCCTGCAACCCTGCTTACAAGCTTATTTGATGCAACGCCTATGGCAGGGCAAAGGTCAGTTGAGCCGATTATGTCTCTGCGCATACGATAAGCAGCATCCTCAGCTGCACCGAAAATTCTTAAAGTACCCGAAAGATCCACAAAAAACTGTCCCCAGTGCCCCGGCTCAACAAGAGGCGAATATTTGCCTAAAAGAGCAGCTATCTTGCCTGCTGCTTTTCTGTAAAGCACATTATCAGGAGGTATAATCACAAGCCCCGGACATCTGCGCACAGCTTCCGGAACCGGCATACCTGCATAAATTCCGCACTTTCCCGCCTCAGCAGATACAGAAAGCACAGGCGCTGAAGGTGAATGCCTGCTGCATACTGCAACAGGTCTGCCCCTGAGCGAAGAATCCCGCAGCCTCTCTACAGCCACGGGAAATTCATTTATTCTCAGATACACAATTTTACGCTCCGCTACCCCAAAAAACACCTCTTGTGATTCTCAAAGTATGAAATTGACAAAAATGCCTGTCATGAAAAATCCTTTATTTTAAAAAGCAACCGCATATAAACTTTGCTGTGAATTAAAAACTCTGTGATCAGGAAGTTTGAAAAAATCCAACCGGATATAATTATCTGTATCTTCTGAGCAGACCAACTACAATACCCTGAATTTCAAACTCTCCCTCCCGAACAACAATGGATTTCATTGAGGAGTTTGCAGGCTTCAACTCTACAGCACCGCCCTTTTTGTAAAATTTCTTAACTGTTGCTTCTCCCTGAACAAGAGCAACCACGGTCTGACCGTTAACAGCAGTACTCTGCTTTTTTACAACAATCGTATCACCGTCAAATATACCGTCTTCCACCATTGATGAGCCCTTAACTTTCAGAGCAAAATATTCTCCCCTGCCAAGCATCTCCTGAGGTACGGAAATGGTACTGTCATGCTCTACTGCCTCAATGGGCCTGCCTGCCGCAACAATACCTGCCATGGGAATTACAACCGAAGGAATACCGTGCTCTGTAATTGTTATCATTCTGCTTTTGTTGCGCACAGGTATTCGTATATAACC
Source organism: Candidatus Zhuqueibacterota bacterium (assembly GCA_003645915.1). Taxonomy (GTDB): domain Bacteria; phylum Zhuqueibacterota; class QNDG01; order QNDG01; family QNDG01; genus QNDG01. The sequence continues at coordinate 7,228 of QNDG01000045.1, forward strand.
CCGCTCCTCAAGCTGCATAACATATTTCTGGACAGACCTTACGGATTTAAAACCAAAATAACGCCGGATTTCTTCATACGTGGGAGACACCCCTTTTGTCTGTATAAAATCCTTTATGAATTCAAAAACTCTTTTCTGTTTTTCCGTGAGATTCATAATTTAATATAGGTATATAAAAGGTATAAATCAAGGTTTTTGTGAACTTTTTCCTGCGGCCGTATTTCACATTACAGTTCACAGATAACATGCTGAGCAGATAAATTTTGCCCGGTTCGGGCACATCCCGATTTTCTTTCAGTAAAAAATATAATAGTAAGAATCGGGAGTGCATGACAGGATTGAATATTTTTTTTAGAAAATCTCCGCCCGGGAATGCGACGGAGAGAGCGTTAAAAAAAGTCCGGCTGTCTGAGTCCCGATTTTCTATCAGGGAAAAATATAATAGTAAGAATCGGGACAGCCTTGGAATGCGATGCAGCACAAACAAAAAAGCACCTTAAAAAAGGTGCCTTTTTGAGGGGGGAAGAAATGAATCAAATCTATTGCATTACAACTTTATACTCC
>QNDG01000046.1 GCA_003645915.1 Candidatus Zhuqueibacterota bacterium
CTCTTTAATAAAAAGGCATATGTCGCCACCATTATCAACTATACACTCGTCTGCTCCGTTCTTTACAGCATAAGCTACAGCAGCCTGTGCAAAAGTTCCTGCTACCGCTGCCATTGGGCCTGTTCCGGTTTTTTCCGATGCATACAACATTTTTTTTACAACACGCGGAGCTGGAAAATCAATCTTTACTGGTTCCATGGCATTTCTGAATAAAGGATTTTTATTAATAAAAGCTTCCAGCTTCATTCTGGATTCAATAAGACTCTTCTCAGCAAACTTAAAATACTCCTGCCTGCTTAAAATCGTTACAATAGTACTGTGATATTCAAAATGATGCCTTTGCCAGCGCATAAACTCCCTCTTTAGTTATTTCCACAATAAAAAACAGGAAGCCTTGTGACTTCCTGTATTATAAAAAAAGCCTGCGACTTTCATCGCAGGCTTGTATTCAATTTATTATCAGACAGACATTATGACACAACACCTACGATGAAAACCGCAGATCTGCGCATGCCCATAAAGTACTGTCCTGATGTTATATGAATCATTTTATTCCCTCTTTAAACAAACATCTTTCAAGAAAAGAATATATAAATATATCTAATACAAGTCAAGTAAAATATCTTTTCCTTTTATCCTGAAAATATTTTATAACTATGAAAACTGGTTTTGCCTGTTTCCCCTTTAATTTTTCAAATATTCACAGATAAGCAGAATCCGTGATAAAGCATATTTTGAGAAACAATTCAATCAAGTCCTGCTCTTTTTTTATTCCTCAGTTTTTACAACAATATACTCAATTTTACCTTTATCACTTATGAAAAAGCTAAGAACAAAACTGATAATTGTCATAAAAATTGCACCTACAAATGCAGACCAGAATCCGGACACATTAAAACCGCTTACAACACTTGCAGTTATCTGAAGCATAAAAGCATTAAGAACAAAAGTAAAGAGCCCCAGTGTCAGAATATTAATAGGAAGAGTTAATACTAATAATACGGGTCTTACAATTGCATTAAGAACTCCGATTACAACTGCAGCAACAAAGGGTGCAAAGATACCGTGGAACTCCATTCCTTTGATAATTGCAGCTGTAACTATTAATGCTACTGCATTGATAATCAATCTGAAAATAAATCCTCTCATCGCATTCTCCTTAATTCTTTAGTTTATAAATTCTCTGGTTCAGCACAGAGTGTTAAATTTGTATCTGCCAGGAGCAAAGATAAAAGGTAGCCTTTTACCTTTCCAAAGTCCATTGGCAAAATCAAAGTATTCTGAATGTTCTAATATCCCCAACCTTCCATCATACACCTTTGTTTTGTTATTACCGCTCGTTTCGGCTACGCTCAACGAGCGGATCACCAAACCCTTACCAAAACACATCTCATCCGCTGCCTGAGCGTAGCCGAAGGCAGCTCTATCTTTTTAAAAATCTCTTCAGAACAATTCTTACAATAAAACTCTATTTTTTGCATTAACACATGCACTCTTAGCTGGCTTCGGATAATACGAATTCCAATCCCGCGGAAACTGCTTTTTTCATAGCCTCTGTTACAGGCCAATGCCTGCTGTCATCAACAATAAATAATCTGGAATTTTTCAGTTTGTTATGTAACTGCACTGCTCCGGCAGGCGGTGCAATTATATTATACCGCCCGTTGATAATTGCACAGGGGATATTATTTAATACATCAATATTTTTTACAATTTGATCATCTTTCAGAAAAACCTCATTTGAAAAAAAATAGTTTTCAAGAAGAGCGAACCTGTACAAATCCGCCTTACCCATATTTTTAAGGGGATTAAAATCTATATCTGAACCAGTTATTTTTAACCAGTAATCAATCCATTTTGCAGTATATCTGTCTCTTACACTGAAATTTTTCTGCACAAGCTTGTTAAAAATAAACTCGGAAATACTTTTGTAATGTAAATTATCAAATGAATCAACAATAGAAGAAAACTCTTCCGGGAAAAAATCCTCTCCTGGACCTGCATAGATTTTATTTATATCATTTTCAGAACCAGTAAAAATTGACCACAAAACAAGGCCGGACACATTTTCAGGATATTTTTCAGCATAAAGCATTGCGATACTTGAACCCCAGAATCCGCCGAAGAGTACTGCTTTGTTAATACCAAGATGTTTCCGTATTTTTTCAAGATCACTGACAATATCAGAAGTTGTGTTTTCAGCAAGTTCTCCCGGCGGAGTTGATAAACCTGTGCCCCGCTGATCAAATATGACAATTTTAAACTTACGGGGATTGAAAAATTTCTTTAAAATATCAGGAACAGGGAGTCCCGGATCTGTCTGAAGAATAATAACAGCCGTACCTTTGGGATTCCCGGAAAGTTCATAATAAATATTATGAATATCAGATACTTTTAAAATTTTTTGTTTGTATGCAGAAACCTTATAAAGTTTGTTTGCTTGTTTTTTCTTTGCATCTTTGAGCGGATCAAGAAAAAAGAAGCTTAAAACAAAAACCATTGTAAGCAGTATAAAAAACGTTCTTCGCATAGCTTGTTTCCTGCAGATTAAAATACAGTTTTATAATAGTTTAAGCACTACTTTTTGGATAGTATAAATCTCTTTTTCGTCGCTTCTTTTAAATGTAAAAGAGATAATAAACTCCCCGTTCAAAATCTCCTTTAAAAAGGCCTCGGAAATTTCCTTGGATTTTAAATCAACATTCTGTTTTTGGACCTTTTTTACTTTACACAAAGCCTGCAAAGATAAACCAGGTTCGCTATTTAACAAAGAATCACAATACAGACTTACAACCGGAGAATCTCCTGCTTTAAGCAACATCTTAACATTACTATTTGCCGTAAAATCGGATTTGCCGGATTTTTGAAAGTACAATCCGTCCTGTATTAACAGGCGCACATTTGAAACAGATAGATTATTCCGATCAAGAGCGCTCTGGAAAGAGAGGAAACCTACTACACCCGGAACAGGATAAAAACGTTTATAACCATCTGAATTATTCTTATCTGCATCCTGTAATAAAAATTCGATCTGTGCTTTGGCAACAATGGAATCTGACGAAGGAGGATAATTTACTTTTTTCCTCCACTTCATAAGACCTGTGGTAACAATTAAAATCACTACAACACTGATCAAAACAAAAAAAACAGATGAAATGATCCATTTTCTTACTGACATTTTTTCCCCTTTATCAATTACTAAAATGTAACAGCAAAACCTTTGAAAGTCAAGTAATAATAATCCGGATGTCTCCTGTTCCGGCAAAGTTTAATAATACCTGCATTATACGTCGTTATATTCCAGCAGTGCATTCTTATAAACGACAAAGAGGCTGCCTGAAATCAGACAACCTCTTTATCAATAAATTATCACTTCTATTTTTCATCAGGGAAAAATCTTGCCAGCACCTCTTTTTCAGGTTTTTTAGTAAACATCGAAACAACAAGCAGGCTCAGTACAGAAACAGGCAAGGCCCAGAAAATAATAGGAATACCAAAAGGATCTGCATTAGGACTTCCTAAAGGAACCATTATTGACGGCCAGATATATCCTGCTATTTTCAGGAATACTGTTATAAACGTGGCCAGTATTATTGAAACAATGCCTGCCATTCTGGTAACTCTTTTTGAGGTTAATGCCGCAAGAAGAGCAGGAGTTATTGCAACACCGTAAATAGTATATGCAAAATATGCATTCTCAAGAACGCTTGTCATCTGAGTTGCAATAAGATATGCAAAAACTCCTACAAAAAGAATCATAACCTTCTGTAAAACAACAATGGATTTTTCACTTGCAGCATTTTCTTTATCTCTTGCTTTAAAAAATCTCTGATAAATATCATGAATCAATGTTGTGGTGGGAGAGAGCAGATAGTTCATACCTGTTGATATTACAACAGCAGTTGCAGCTCCCAGAAGCAGAACACCTACAGGCAGGGGCACCATTTTCTTTGCAGCCTGAATAATAACAGCAGCATGATCAAGTGTCCCGTTCTGCAGATCCTCCCAGAAATATGCAGATGCATAAATTGCCATAACAATAACTACAAACTCAATAATCATTGTGCCTATAACCCACATACCTGCAGCTTTTTTGGCCTCCGCAGGATTGCGCGCACTATAAAATTTTTGATACATACTCTGAACACCCAAAAGAAGCAGCAAACCGGAAAGACCAATTGCAGGTATTTTCAGATACGGATTGCCTCCGAAAGCTTCACTGAAAACCTGAAAATGGGATGCAGGAAGAATTGACTGTATTTTAGACCATGAGCCTGCTGTTGCCATAACAATCGGTGTTGCTATAACTGTTGAAGTAAGTATGATGATTCCGTTCGGAAGGTCAGTATTTGCAATTGCTATCATTCCTCCTATAGCAGTAAACAGAGTAACAAAAACAAACGCCATAAAAGTTCCCTGTTGTATTGATATTGATCCGTCTGAAATAGCGTTTAAAATGTACCCTCCTGCTTTAAACTGGTAGCTTACAATTACAACAAAACTTACAAATATCGCAAATGCTCCTACAATTCTTGCTATAGGACCGTATCTTACTTCAAGAATATCGCCAACTGTATATTGACCGAACGTACGGATTTTTGCAGCAAGAAAATAAATAATTATAATACCAATCCATGCTCCCACAGGCTGCCACAAAGCACTCCAGCCTGCCTTGGCGGCAAACTCAGCACCGGCAATAAAAGTACCGCTGCCAATCCATGTACAGATCAATGTAAAGACCATTTTTGTCATTGAAATTGATCTGCCTGCAACCATCATATCGTCCTGCGTCTTGACTTTCCTGGATTTTAGAAAATTCATAACAGTTAAAACAGCAAGATAGATAAAAATGATGATAATGTAAAAGTTCATACACTCCTCCGCAGATTAGGGTTACATTACTAAGCCTTCTATCTCTCAGAAACTTCTTATGAATAAATTCCGGACAACAAGTAAATCCGTTAAAAATATTTAGTTTAATATAAAATTTTTCTGCTGATATTCAAATATGAATCTTATGAAAAAAGTTCATCAGTTAAAATACACAAATTACAGATCAATTTCCACACCAACGTTAAGTTTTTCAGCTTTTTTTAACACATGGGCAGTTGCGCTCAAATCCTGAACCGCGTTGCCCACTGATTTGAATACAGTAATTTCCCCTTCAGATTCTCTGCCTCTTATTTTGCCAGATGCTATCTCGCCTATGTCTCCGTAGATCTTGTCTGGGCTGAACAATCCTTTCTTAATGGGCTGGATAATATCCCCGGCCTCTTTAAGGCAGGTTTCTTTGTGATCCGTAACAATCTTTGCCCGTAATATTGTGCGTTCCGGTATTTCACACATATCAGGCTTGTAGGATCCCACTGCGTTAATGTGAACACCTTCTGATATATCGTTGTCAAAAAATACAGGAGATGTTGCTGTTGTTGCTGTGCAAATAATATCACATTTTTTCAGGTCTCTTTTGTCATTTGACTGGACAATTTCAATACCGGTCTCATTTTTCATCTGTTGTGCAAACTCTTTTGCCCTTGCAGAGTTTACATCAAAAACAAAGACTCTTTTTATTGACCTGACCTGGCACACACCTTTCAACTGTGTTCTGCCCTGTGCTCCGGCACCGATAATTCCAAGAGTCTCCGAATCTTTTCTTGATAAAAGCTCTGTTGCAAGTCCCGATGCCGCACCTGTCCTTAATGCAGTTAAATATTCACCGTCCATAACAGCAGCAGGCTCCCCTGTTTCCGCATCAAAAAGGGAGATAAGAGCGGAAATTGCATTAAGTCCCCTGCTTACATTTGACGGATAGATGTTTACAACTTTCAGTCCCAGATATTCTGAATTGTCAATATATACAGGCATAAAAAGAGCAGTACCGCGGTGCTTTTTTATATCCATGCGTGTGCGCAGAGGCACTTCCGCTCTGCCTGACGAAAGAGCTGTAAACCCCTCACGTACAGCATCAATCGCATCCTTCATTGAAAAGATGGAGCTGATATCTTTTGCGGATAAAAATCTTATCTTTGCCATTTTTATCTCAGAATAAACCCGTGTTTAAGACTGTCCTCAGGATCAATTACAAATTCGTTTTTCCCTGTAATAAAAGCAGTGCCCTCCACTTCAGGGATAACAGCTTTATAGGGGCCGAAACTTGTTTCTGAATGAACCCTGCCTGTAAATCTTGTTCCAAGGATACTCTCTATCACCATGGGCTTGTTAATTCCGATCTCTCCGCGGGCATAATGCAGGGCCATTCTTGCACTCACCCCTGTACCTGTGGGACTCCTGTCCACTTCACCTTCTGCAAAAATGCATACATTTCTGGAATCTGCATCTTTGCTTTCGGGGGATCCGGTAAAAATCGTACCATATAAAAAACTTAAATCTTTTTCAAAGGGATGTGGAATTTCTCTTGCTTTCATAACAGCACGTTTAACAGCCATGCCTGCTTCTATAAGATCTCTGTAATTCTCCGGTTTCATCTTAAGGCCCAGATCATCGGCTTTGACAAACGCATAAAAAGCGCCGCCAAAAGCAATATCATACCTGATTGTTCCGAGACCGGGAATATCCACATGCTCATCCAGAGCCAGAACAAAGGAGGGTACGTTCCTGAAGAACACACTGCTGACCTTTCCCTGTGACACTCTCGCAAAAGAAGTTACAAGCCCTGCAGGGGAATCTATTTTTACCTCTGTTACAGGTTCAACAGAATTGACAATTCCTGTTTCCACTGCAGCTTTTGTTATTGCAATAATTGCATGGCCGCACATTGTGGAGTATCCTTCATTATGCAGAAACATTATTCCAAAGTCAGCTTCATCTGATACAGGTTCGGAAAGAATACATCCGTACATATCTGCATGGCCTCTCGGCTCCCACATTAAAGCAGTACGCAGATAATCAAAATTTTCTTTCATGAATCTTCTACGCTCTAAAATTGTGTTTCCTTTGATTTCCGGTATACCTGAATAAATAATCCTCAGCGGTTCTCCGCATGTATGCATGTCTATGGTTTTTATTTTAATCCAATTGTCTGGAGCCTGCCACTTATCTAATTTTTGGGATACTGTATCCGAAGTAACTTTCATTTAAAAATCCTGTTGTTTTAATAATATGAAAAATCTTTCTTTTAATTAACTCTTTAATACCTGCCGGCTTCTGAAATTATAAATCCTTAATCAATATTCTCCTGATAATCTTGCGCCAGTTACTTTGTATAATAAATAATCATTCTCTCAATTGCTTTCTGGCAGACTTTGCAGAATTTCATTCCCTTATTTGATTTCATCAGGCAGTCCATGCTGGGTCGATAAAGACCTGTTGAAGAGTAGCCTGCACCTTCAAATGCACCGACTTTTCCTTCAAGATACCTGTATTTTTGAATAACCTGATTTAACTCTTCTCTCTTGTCAGCTATTTTTTGGTTATATGACTTTTTTACCTCACTGATTTCATCCTTTGATGCCCCTGCTTTTTCCAGGCTGTCAAGTTTCTGTTTCATTTCTTTGTAAATAGTTCTTATTTCTGCAGACAGAGCCTCTCTCTTCTCTTTACCCCAATCTGTGGGAATATCAATACCTTTGGAAAGGTATTGCCTCCACTTCAATGTTTTGGGATTTAAAAGAGCGGTTATATTGGGTTCCTGAGGCTCAATTCCCTTTGGATAGAAATCCGAGTATGCAACCTGAGACGAGTAGTACTCGTCTGCCAGTCCTGCAAAAGCATGGCCGAATTCATGCAGAAATACATGA
>QNDG01000047.1 GCA_003645915.1 Candidatus Zhuqueibacterota bacterium
CAGATTTTTTGTTGAACTTCCTGTTATCTCAGGAGTTGAATTTGTGTTATTACCTGCAGCACCTACTCTGGCCACAGCTGCAGCTTCATCACCTCCCAGATACTTTGCCATTTTGGACAAAATTTCAGGGTCAAGTTCTTTTCTTAGTTCTTCTAATCTCTTCTTTTTTTCTTCATCCATTTTCATCTCTGCTTGTTATTTCTGTAATGTTGCTGTATTATACCCAGCAGGATCTCTGCTGAATTTAACTTACAGGGCAAATTGATTAATCAGATTGTTTATTCTTTCAGCCTGATTCCTCAACTCTTCTGCAGCAATTGACATATGTTCCGCTCCTGTTGCAGACTCACGCGTAACCTGGCTGATAGAATCCATATTCTTGGATATCTCTTCTGCTCCTGAACTCATCTCTTCGGTTGCTGCTGCAATCTGTGTCATCATATCCATCATTGTATTCACCGCACTTGCAATGTCCTCAAGCACATGCTCTGTTTTTAAGGCAGCATTTACACTTTCCACAACTTTCTTCTGAGCCTCCTCCATAGAACGGGATGTTTCTTCAGTATCATTCTGTATGGCATGAATAGTTTCTGCAATTTCCTGCGTAGCTTTAGTTGTACGTTCCGCCAGTTTTCTTACTTCGTCTGCCACAACAGCAAAGCCTCTGCCCTGCTCGCCTGCTCTTGCTGCTTCAATTGCAGCATTTAAAGCAAGAAGATTTGTCTGATCAGCTATGTCATTAATTACTTCAATTACTTCTCCTATCTGGCCTGCTCTGCCTGCCAAAGAATTTACTGAACTGACTGCTTTTTCTGTAACAGACGCAACTGCTTCAGCTCCTTCTTTAGCATCACGAACAGCTGTCTTTCCTTCTGAGGCTTTATCATTTGCTTCTGTAGCAAGATTTGAAGCATGAGTCACATTTTTAGCATTCTCTACAATAGACGCTGTCATTTCCTGAACACTCGCTGCAATTTCACTGGACTGGGAGGTCTGTTCTTCAACACCTGTTGCAAGTTGAGCGGAAGTAGCACTTATCTCGTTTGAAGCTGCAACAAAATCACGAACACTTCCTTTGATTTGAGACATAATACTGTGAAGTTTGTCCATAAACTCATTAAAGCTGTTAACGAGCCTACCGACTTCATCATCTCCGCCGGCTTCAAGACGCTGAGTAAGGTCGCCTCCTTTTGTAGCAATAATGGACAGCTTTTGGTAGAGCTTTTCAATTATTTTTAATGTAGAACTAACCAGAAACCAGATTACAACACCAACAAGAAGTACTGCTGCTGTCCCTAACAGGAAGGCTATTGTCTTTAACCGCTTCAAATTAGCCAGTAAAGCTTCTTCAATACTATCTGTCATAGAAATAATCCAGCCGGTCTGCCTGTTTGTTCGGAAATACTGTATATTTTTTACTCCCTTAAAAACGTATTGCTGCTTCCCGTTTTTTATCTGTAACATCTCAGGACCAAAATCAAAATCTTTCAGATTTTTATTAAATATCAGTTCTTTATCAGGGTGTGCGATAATTACTCCGTCGGCATCTGCCATATATGCATAACCGCTTTCTCCTGATTTTATCACATCAATATACTCTTTTGAAAAATTATTCAATTCAACAGGAGTGCCAAGAATTCCAATCACTATGCCGTCCTTTTTTATGGGTACAGTAAGCAATACAACAGGTCTTCCTGAAGCAGGAGATTTGTTCACTCCACTGAGCCACACTTGTCCTGAACCGGATTTTTGGGCATTGGTCTTGTACGGAGGTAAGGTCATTAAATCAATACCTTCAGCATTCTCCTTATCAACTGCTGCAAGAAAAATCTTGCCTTCAGGATCAGCTATAAAAATATTCTCATAAATACCTTTTACATCAAAAGCATCAGATAAGAATCTTCTTGCATTTTCAATATTCTGTCCTGAACATGCATTTTTTACAACATCTGCATTTGAAATAATAACTGCATCATCCTTTACCTGAGTAATCCAGTTATCCAGTTCTTTATCAACAAACCGTATAAAATTTTCCGCATGCTCATCATGGAGATTAATTACAATTTTTGAGGCAATTTTATAAAATACCCCATTAATTATAACTATTACAATAATGATCAGGGGTATAATCCCAAGTAATAGTTTTTCTTTAAGTCCGATTTCCCGTTTCATAACGACTCCTAACTGTTACTCCTTTAAAATAAACTTACCAACAAGCTGTCTCAGCTCTTCTGTTGTAACAGACAACTGTTCCGCTGTTGATGCCATTTGTTCAATTCCTGATGTTGATTCCCGTGTTACTGAATTTATTTTATCAACATTATTTGCAATTTCCTTTGCACCCACACTCATCTCCTCCGTTGCAGTAGCAATCTGATTTACCATATCCACTGCCTCAGTTACAGCTTTCATAATGTCACTTAAAATTTGATCTGTTTTTTCAGTAGATTCCTTACCTTTTTTTACAGCTTCAAGAGAGTCCAATGTAGAAGCTGAAGCATCCTTAGTATCTTCCTGAATTGCCCTTATTGTCTCTTCAATCTGTGCTGTTGCTTTGGTTGTCCGCTCTGCAAGTTTTCTTACTTCATCGGCCACAACTGCAAAGCCCCTTCCCTGTTCTCCGGCTCGCGCTGCTTCTATTGCTGCATTTAAAGCAAGAAGATTTGTCTGATCAGCAATATCATTAATCACTTCTATTATATCACCGATTTGACCAGCTCTGCCGGATAAAGAATCAACTATACTGTCTGTTCTGTGTGCAGACCGGACAATATTTTCAATGCCTTCTTTTACTTCCACCATTGCCTGACTGCCTTCAATTGCCTTTTGTTTTGCAGCTTTTGACACTTCTGCTGTTTTGCTTGCATTCTTGGAATTTTCAAGAATTGCTGCTGTCATCTCCTGCACGCTGGCTGCAACTTCACTTGTCTGATTTCTCTGTTCTTCCGCTCCTGTTGCTATAATTGAGGCAGCTGTTTTAATCTCATTGGTTCCTGCAGCCACACTTTCCGTATTTTCCTTAACCTGTTTTACAATAGAATGGATAGTATCAATAAAAATATCAAACTCTTTTGTAAGCGCTCCTATTTCATCATCTCTGTCAATCTCTAACCTCTTTGTGATATCTCCCTCTCCTCTGGAAATAACCTGAAGAATTGAATTAACCTGCTGTATAGGCTTTATTATTACACTTGACAAATACAAACCAAACAGAAACCCTAGTCCGATAATTACAAAGCTTACAATCAAAACCGCGAACCTGTTCTGTTTTATATCCCTCTGAATATCCTCTATGGAAAAAGCCATTTTAAGGCTGCCCAGGTTCTGCCCGTCCTGAACAATAGCCTTTTCTACCCTGACAATATTTTTTTTATCATTCCATTTTTTACCAGCGCTGAAACTTTTTCCGTTTTCTGATAAAAACTTTGTGCCAGACACAGATGCAACTTCAATTGAGATAAGATCTTCCCTGTTTTTAACACCAGCTACCGCACCATTTATCAAATCCGTATCTTCAAATTGAACGCCTGTAACAAGACTATGGCTTAAAACATCTGCAAGTCTGTCCAATTCATCACATCTTGTCTGAAGAGCCTGCTTGCTCTGCTGAGCAGGGAAATATATATAAACAAAAATCCCCACTACAACCCCAAGAGATACAAGCATACTTATTATTTTTGCTTTAAGACTCATTTTTATATTTAATAAACTCATTTATCAACCTCCTGTTATGAAATTCCTCAAAAATTATTCTGTTACCAGTGTTGCACCCACAAGCTGCAGTCTGTCTGCTGTAACATTACTCTGTAAATTTGCATATTGTTTAAAATTAACAACTATCTTCAGTTTATTGTCTTCCCCTCTTAACAAGCCCAAAAACGCACCAAGATCTGAATATAACTGAGAGGAAGACACAACCGTAATATTTTTTTCTATGCATTTTTTCAGAACATATGCAGCACTTGACTTGCTGGTAAGAACGTCTGAAGTATATACAACCAGTACACTGCCACCAGAAAGCTGTCTGATATTTTTGCCCAGTTCTATCGGTGAGGCTATAGGATATATTTTAACTTTTAGTTGATTCTGCAGAGCAGCTCTGTTTAGTGATACTCTTTCCTTGTCAATTATTTCCGGATCCATAAAAATTGATACTGATTTTGTTTCAGGTAGTAATTTCTTAATTACATAAAAAAACTGGGAAGGACTGGCATCCTGTGAAAAAACCGTTATATTGGTTAAAATGACCAGTAATAAGCTTATTAAGAACAATTTCTTAAATTTCATAATAAAACTCCTCTTTCTTTTAATTACTCTCTTTTATCCCTTATACATCAACTTCCGCAAACTTATCCACCTGTTCACTTGTAAAAACTTTATCAATATCAAGAAGAACTATTAATCTGTCACTCAATTTGCCAACACCACTTATGTAATCAGTACCAATATTAGTAGCAAAATTTGGCGGAGGCTCAATAGTTCCTGATTCAAGCCTTATAACCTCTGTAACTGAATCAACAAGGATTCCGATTACCCTGTCCTGAAGTTCCAGTACAATAATTCTACTATCTCTGTCAACAGGTTTATCATTAAAACCAAATCTTGTTCTCATGTTAATTACAGGTATTACTTTGCCCCTTAAATTGATAACTCCAAGTACAAATTCAGGAGTTCTCGGTACTCTTGTAATCTCGCTTACTCTGTTTATCTCCTGAACTTTCTGAATCTCCAGACCAAACTCTTCGTTTTCAATTTTAAAACCTACCAGTTGGATAATCTGGTCAGTCTCTGCTGCTACAGCCTTTGCTTTCTGCAAATCATTATCAATTTTCTTTACCTCTGCCGGCCTTTCCGCTGCAGGTTTTGGAGCCGCAGGTTTCTCCTGTTTAACCTCTTTAACAGATTTGGGTACGACCTCTTCTTTTTTTAAAGCAATTTTCTCCTTTTTTGTATCCTTTTTCTGCTGAACCGGTTTTTCACGTGTCTTAATTTCGACATTTTTGCTTTTCCCCTTTTTTGTTTCCGGAGCAGATTTCCTGTCCGGCACATCAGAACCTTTCAGAGTCTTTACAGTAGGCACATAACTATCGCCTGCATCATCAGCACTGAACGATTGGAGTTTTTTGCGAGCCATTCTTTTATCTCCGTATTTATATTCTTAATAAAAATTCATCTGTAATTTTTGTAAAATCTTTTGCTCCATGAGAATCAGGTGCATGCTCAAATATTGTTTTATGCTGGCTGGGAGCTTCTTCGATTGCAATATTTTTCCTTATAACAGTATCAAAAACTAATTCTCCCCATTTATCCCTCACAGCTGCTTCCACCATTCTTGCCATTTTGGTTCTCTTGTCATACATGTTTAGAATGATACCCATGAGAGTAATTTCAGAAAACTGATTGATTTCCACAGCCTTATTTAATATCTGGTGCGCTCCTGTAATTGAATAAAAACTCATGGAAACAGGTATTAGCAAATAATCACAGAAATAGAGAGCCATTGTATTTACAAGTGTAATAGTTGGTGACAAGTCACAGAAAACATAATCATAACCTGACAGGTCTTTCAAACGTTCTTTTAAAACCGCCTCTCTGAAAGTTTTACCTGACAGAGCCATTTCTGCATCAGCAAGATTCTGTTTTCCGGAATTTATCAGATCCAGATTCTGACGCACATTAACAACATCAACTTCATTGTCAAGTAAAAGATCCCGCAGCGTTCTTTCGGTTTTCACGTTAAACTGATTCTGTAGATTTCCCTGAGCATCGCAATCAATCATAAGGACATTTTTACCCACAGAAGCAAGACCTGCTGATAAATTCGTTACAAGTGTTGTCTTTCCGACACCGCCTTTACTTGTGGCTACTGCAATACGTTTCAGAACAACCTCCATTCTATAATTTTCACATTACAAAATATTCTGATATAATTAGAGCAATCCATATGCCACCATCCGGTAATCACAGATTCGACAATAATTTATCTTGGCTCCATATATCCCTTATTATCAACAACTTAACTATTTTACTAATAACATATGTTTAACCATATCAAGCTATTTAAAAATCAAGGGATTACAGCATGTATAAAATAACTATTCAATGGTAAATTTTCCCTACTTGCTGAAAATTGATAATATTTGTTCAGGGTTGCATGAAATGAGGGGATGCTTCTGAAATAAACTTTATGTAAAGCTAATATCTTTTTATTGCCTCTCCACATCGGGGTGCCTCCCTGCAAATTAAAAATCCCTTGAAAATTTTTCCTCTGTCTCTACCCCTTGGAAAAGCAAAAAGAGCTATCCAAGAACCTCTGCAATTTTTTCACTGATGATTTCCGGAGTGAAAGGCTTAACAACATAATTTGCAGCACCTACTTTTAAAGCATCTAATACGCTCTGTTTTTCCGCCTGAGTTGTAACCATAATTACAGGAATATCCTTGGTCTTATCGTCTGCTTTTACCTGCTGAAGCAAACTGAAACCATCCATATTCGGCATATGCCAGTCTACAAGAATAAGTCCTACACCCTGTTCCTTGGATAGTACGTCCAGTGCTTCCAGTCCGTCTGCCGCATGAACAACATCCTTATATCCTGCTTCATTTAGGCAATTTGTCAGAATTCTGCGCATTGTACTGGAATCGTCAACAACAAGCACTTTCACGATTAACCCTCCTTAGTTTTAAAGATTTAACAGTTTCTCTATTACCTGTCTTATCACATCATTATTATCATAGTAGTTATCCATTATTCTTTGCTGAACAACTTTTATTTTATCCCAGTCTATCTCGGAATTAACATCTTTATCATTATTGCTTTTATCAGGAGTAATTTGTGATTGATAAATAGCCTCTGCAGTACCCTGTTTAACCTTGTCATTATCATAATATCCTGTAATCATTCTGTTAATTGCAAGGCCTACTTTCTCTTTACGAACTTCCGGCTCCGGCAGCTTTTTCAATGCTTCTTTATACTCTTTAATCAGAGCATCTTTTTCCCGGAGCTCTTTAGCCTGGCTGGAAATCTCAACCTTATCACTTGCACTTGATTCCGAAGTTTTTTCTCCCTTTACAGGATTAACTGATTTCTTTTTTGCATTAAAATAGCTTTTTGATGCCCGGTACAAACCGGATCCAGGTGTAATATTCTCTATACTCATAACTGCCAACCTTTTTCAGTGTCTATGCACTGATTGAAGTTCTCCGTACTTCGGGTTTTTTATCTCTGTAACCTCTGACTGCTCTTTTCCCGTCAAGCAGATCACTCAACTTGATGCTGATTTCTCTGCCTTTTTTTTCAAGTTCATCTCTTGTGCCTGCATCTACCTTGACAATTGTCTTTGTTATATCTCTTAAAGAAGCAGCAAGAGAAACAACTTCTTCCCAATCAGGCGACTTATACTCCAAAAGACCGCTTTCGCTGAGAACTCTGAGCTGCTCATCAATCTCAACCATATGGTTAATAGTTTTGCCTCTCTCATTAAGTTTTTCTTCAGCCTGTTTTATAGCTCCTCTGTCAAGAAGCTGCTGAATTTCAAATGCACCGTATTTAACGGATTCTGCACATTCTAATTCTTCAAGCAGAAGTTTTTTAACTGTCTCTTTTGGTGTAGGCATTTTGACCGCCTTTTTTTAAATTTCAACATCAAGCAATAGTCCCATAACATCACTTATCTTTTCCATAAGCCGGACCATCTTTTC
>QNDG01000048.1 GCA_003645915.1 Candidatus Zhuqueibacterota bacterium
GCAGGTTTATTTGCCTTAATTTTTATGCCTTTTTTATTTATATAAAGCTTATATCCCTCATTCCCGATCTGAGTATCATAGGATTTATTAATAACTAAAACAAGAGCTTGTTCCGGCTTGTCTTTTGTACTTGCTTCAATATCAATCTGAAAATACTTTGAAACCCGGGTTTTAAAATATTCCGCAGCTTTGTAAGCCTGCATGTTATTTTCCGGAACATATACTTTGAAATTATCAGGGAAAGCAAAACTGCTTTTATAAACTCTGGCTGAATACGGGACAGGAATAATACTTAATTCTTCCTGCTTTTTGCTGTTACAGCCCGAAAATACTCCTGCTATAAAAACAACAATAATAACAAAAATTGCTTTTTTCATTCCTGGTCTCCATTATTTTTTTTATATCTGCCTGAAGTTCTATCTTTTATCAGACATGACATATCAGTTAATAATTTTATTGCCGGCTGAACAGGACATAAAAACCTGCACCACGGCCTGAAAATAAAAAGAGAAAGAACAATAAAAATAAACAGAAGAACAAACTGATAATCAGAACCTATTAACCGAAACAAAGTTGAAAAAATTTCATAACTTGCTTCACTGGGATTATTGGTAAACAGAATAATTACAATGGCCGAAAAAGAGACTACAGCAGGTAATTTTTCCAGGATCCTTGAAAACCCGGGGTTTTTTCTTATTCCTGTTATCAGATTCAAACCCTCCTGAACAGCTCCAAAAGGGCAAATCCAGTAACAGTAAGTATTTTTCCTTTGAATAATTGCAAAAATCACTGTTCCGCCAAAAAGAAGATACCAGTAAATATCAGTGCTGACCGGAGGAAAATACCCAAGCATTGCTCTTCCGAAAAAAGTTAATGTAAGGGGTCTGTTAAGAATCACACCTAATAATAAAAATCCGCACAAACTGGAAACTATCCGGCCTGTTTTTACTGCTCTGCCACCGATCTTTCTTACTACTGCTCCTCCGATAAACAACAGAATAATTATAACTTCTGCTGTTCCGAACACAATGTTAAATTTCCGGATATCCTCTTTTCTATAATTAAAAAAAGAAATTCCGATCTTTTTTAGTGCATTTTCTGCAGCCTCAGCATAACCTCTGCTTGTAAATGTTGCTCCTGTTACTGCATCAATATCTTTGCTTAAAATAAACGAATCATCATATCTTCTGCCGTGGAAAGATGAAGTAAAATCCCGGTTTTTAAGAACCCTTATTAAGAAAGCACTGGTTTCCCTTGTATCAACAGGAACAACTTTTTTAATACATCCTGCTGTATCAGAAATTACAAAAACAGAAAAATTCCCTCCGTATCCGCTGCCTGTCCCTATAGCACCATATCCGTATATTCTGTCACTTTTATCAAAAATCTTATAAACGCTGCTGTTTTTTGTTTTTACTACTCTTAAGGAGTCTGCAGCAGACTGAACATAAACTGATAAATTCTTATTGATTTTTGAATGTCCGATAAACCATGAAAACAGAAACAGCAAAAAAATAACTAAAACATAATTCTTGCGTCTGCTTAAAAACGATAGTATTTTCATCTAACTTCTTATTTTAATGGATTTTTAAACACCGGTATCTGCGACCGGTTTGAGCAAAAACTGTAGAATTAAAATATACAAAATTTCATTTAAAATCACAAAACATTTCAATTATGTATGAATTTTTATGAGTATTTCGTGGGTTTCATCAATTTTGAGGCAACGCGTCCCTATGGCCTTAAAAAATCTCACTCCTGTCATCCCGATTCTGATTATCATATTCTTTCTTTAAAGAAAATCGGGAGTCAACAAAACCCTACAAAGTCGATAAAAGGTAAAGACTCTCCCGATTCTGATTATTATATTTTTTTCTTAAAGAAAATCGGGACAAGAAAGACACACTAAGAGATCTGTTGCGTCGGAGATTTCTGAATGCTAGTAAAGAAGAATCTGAAGTTTGTCATTTCGATTCTGCCGCAGGCAGAAGAGAAATCTTATATCTTGCAAAACTTGAAGATTTCTCAGTCGCTGGCGCTCCTTCGAAATGACGGGGTTGAGAATTGTTAAAAATGAATAACGAATATTGATTGGAGATTTTCCCGATTCTGATTATTGTAGTTTTTACTGAAAAAAAATCGGTATTAAGAGTAAATTGTGAAGTTTCCTGTATCTGAGAGTTTCGTTAAGAGTCAGTAATTAGGATTAACCTCTACTTCCATATATACCCTGATACAGTTTTCAGCACGGGACACGGGACAAAATGTTTTATCCCTTAACCTTGTCATTTGATAACGGCACGGAAAAGGAAATCCCGCTGTACCCTGGTCTGGATACAGGAGTAAAAATATACGCAGAATTTAATCTGTTTGCTTTGTGGTTTATAATTAAATAATTAATAATGCTGAAAGCTATTAAACCTCCGCCAACATAAAAGCAGTAGTTTGCCCTTTTATCGTATTTATCTGTAAGAGTCTGAAGATTATAGTATTCGTCCATTGTTGCGGGCTTCTGGCTGGCAGTTAAACCTGCCTGATCATAAAAATAGTACCCGAGCGCAGAAACTGCAACACCGGCAGAAAAAGCAACATAAGAAAGAGTTCTGTTAAAAGGGGGATTTACAATATTTGTACTGATTGATGATTGTCCGGAAGCAGATTCTTCTGTTCCTGTCTGCTCATAAGAAACGGAATCATCAATACGGCTTATACTTTTATCTGCTTTTTTAATAAGGTCTCCCGGAAGAATGGAGAGCTTTTTGCTTTTTTTCAGAACTTTTACAGCGCACATATCTTTTCGCACTGCAACAACAGACACTTTTGCAACAACAATTGGTTTTCCTCTATCCGACAATCTGTATATATAGAATATATCACCCTTGTTCACACCAGTCTTATCATCTACCCGAATTAAAAGATAGGGATCTTTTACCTTAACAACAGTTTGAGCTTTTAATAAATTCTGCGTAAAAAAAACTAAAAACAAGCTGAAAAAAACTAAAAAATTTATTTTTTTCATTGTAAACACCCCGTTTTTTAGGATTTGTAAACAGGGGAAAAATTTAACACACTAGGATTATATTACAAATATTTAAGAAAATCAAGAAATATTTTTATTTTGATAAAAAATTTTTTTAAGGAATTTGTTGACATTTGACAATTTACTGATTATATTTCAAATTAGTTAATATAATAATAATATGGATTTGGAGTTTGCCATGAAAAAAATTATTTTATCAGCAAGTTTTTTGCTTTTAACAGCCATGTTTTTTGGCAGCTGCTCCGATCATTCTGTTACATCCCCTGAACCGGAATTTGCCAACGGCAGAGTAGTAGGTACAGTAAGGGGAGTTATTTCCGATTTTACTACCAATACGCCTTTTGACAGCAGCAGCGTAATTGTTACATGGATTGACAAAGGAACGACTCATTCGACAATGTGTAAAAGCTCAGGTTATTACTACATAGACAGTTTAAGTTCAGGTACTCATGAAATTACATTTACCGGTCCCTCAACACACTCCGTATCAAGAATTACTGTAAAAGTACCGGAATTAAACGAAATACTGGACTGCTGTCCTGCAACGAATAAGAACTACCATCATAGTGTTACACAAAACATATCTCTTTATAAAAAGTCAAACCATGTGGAAGGCAGAATTTTTTATCAAAAAAGTCTTAATAATCTGGAACTTGCCCAGGGTGTAACAGTTGTTGCTGATTATAGATATGTAATGGATTGCCCTGAAAGCATAAGCGAAGGATACAATGTTATTCCGGCAAGATACACTACAACAACCAACAGTTCCGGATTTTTCTCATTTGACAGTCTTCCCTGTACACCGTCTGTAATCATCAAAACTCTGCCCTATACAAATAGCGGAGTTGAATACAGCCCGTATCTCAAACAGATCCCCCTTGAGGACGGAAGTTCCCATTCTATGGGAGATATGGTTATCTATCCGGCCACAAATACACCAATAATTGTACAAAGCAATTTTATTGATTCACTTAAATTCCCCATTAATGAAGATTTTATTGCTACATTCTCAAAAAAGATAGATCCTTCAACTTTTGAAATTTCACTATACAACGGAGTGACCAGGATTGAAACCAGTGTTTCATGGACAGACAGCATTACCATGACAATTTCACATTTCATTGATCTGAGACCAGACCGGACATACACATTAAGTATAAAGGGAAAATCAAAGGACAATTACACATTTGACAAAACTTATACAATCCACACACAGGCAGGCATTGAATTTCTATCAACAAACCTGGAAATAAGCCAGGGTATTATGGCCAATGCTTTCCCTGTAGAAAATAATATTGAACTTACTTTCTCTATGGTTGTAAATCTTTCTGATCCCGACAATATGGTAGAGCTTAGAGATGAAAACAATTATATGGTTGATTTTACAGTATCTCTATCAGCAGACCAGAAGACACTTATCATTAATCCTGTCGGCAACCTTGAATACGATCAGACTTATACGCTTAAATTTGAAGTGCATTCTTCTATTCCGGATGATTATGTTACAAATACGGAAACAGGTCTTAGTTTTGTATTTACAACAGAATCAGCAGTAACAGTTCCTTCTCAGGTAACAGGGTTTGCGCTTAATATGGGATCAAACTGGAAAGCGGATTACAACACTACTTCCATTTCATTTATATGGAACAGTGTTACCGGAGCAAACCAGTATCTTATTCTTGCAAAAGATAATCATAAAAACACAGATTATGTTTACATTAAATCATTTAATGCTTCTGATAATATAACAAAACATACAGGATCTATTAATCTGCAGTGGGACGGCGGAGGCCAGTTTGATTATTACGATGACGATTTTATTATAACTCCTTTCTGCGGAGGCAATGAAATATCATTCTATATTGCAGCTGTAAACGATGCAGGCAGAAGCATTCTCTCTGATCCAATTACTGTAAAGGATGAAACAAGCCCTGCAATGGAGCTTCTGCAGTATGTAAGTGCAAACAATTCGTCGTCTTCTTCTGTAAGAACTATTGCCATTGACCTGAACGGATTCGGTTCTGCAGATGCGGAATACCTTGATACCGATTATCTGAACATATCTGTCACTGAAGCAGGGGGTGACGGATCGTATGCTATTTCAGCAGACGATATAAGGCACGAATGGTACATTAATGGCAAGGGAGTTACTCTTTATATTGATATTCCTGCTGGCAAGGATGCATCCGGAAACAGGTTGACAGTTAACTGCAGGGATAACAGCGGAAACAGTACAAGTGTTTCTGCAACTCTTATGTAAACATCTGAATAATTTTAAATAAAAAGGCTGCCTGTTTATAAAACAGCAGCCTTTTTTATTACTTAAACATATTTATTAGCAAAAACTCATCTCTATAACAGTAAAAGAAAATAAAAATTTTTTCAACTTTTCTTTTGAAGTAAAACTCCGGTTTATTATATTAATAGTCAAATTCCCTGCCAAACAAAATTTTAAGGTTATCATGAAAGACAAATTTATTGTTGTTCATGATATGGGTACAAGCTCCGACAAAGCAGCTCTTGTATCTGTACATGGAAAGCTTATTGCAGAAGTAGAAGAAAACTATCCTTTGTATCATCCTAAACCTGGGTTTGCAGAACAAAATCCGGATGATCTCTGGGATGCAATATATAAGACTACAAAGGAGCTCTTAAAGCAAACATCTGTAAATCCCCGGGATATTGCCGGAATTACCATGGCGTCCCAGAGCCAGTGCATTCTTCCTGTTGATGAAAAAGGCAGACCTCTAAGAACAATGATAAGCTGGCTTGACGGCCGAAGCGCTGAAATAATGAGGACAAAGGTCTGGAAACAACCAAAAATACAGGGATATAATCCTTTCAGACTTTTAAAATACCTTACTATTACAGGAGGCGCTCCGGGACATACAGGCAAAGATCAGATAGGCATGCTGTTATGGCTTAAGGAGCATGAGCCGGAAATTTTTAAGCGCACTTATAAATTTTTAGATGCAAAGGATTACATAACGTATAAATTAACTGGCGAATTTGTAACATCTGTTGATCTTGCATATATCTGGTGGATGGTTGATTCGAGAAAAAAACAATACAAGTAGCATCAAAGCCTGTGCAAAATGGCCGGAATATCCCCGGAAAAACTACCGGAAATTAAAGAGAGCAGTGAGATAATGGGAAAACTCACTAAAGAGGCTGCAGAGAGTATAGGTCTTAATCCGGGAACTCCTGTTGTTAACGGAACAAGTGATCTTGCAGCGTCAGCAATCGGTTCAGGAGTACTGAACAATGAAAAATTTCACATCTGCATAGGCACTTCAGGATGGGTTGCAGGTCATGCTGAAAAGAGAAAAATAGATCTTATACATTATGCGGGATGCATGGGAAGCGGATACCCGAAGAAGTATTATCTTGCAATGGCGCATCAGGAAACAGCAGGTATCTGTCTTGAGTGGCTTAAGAACAGCGTTCTTTATCACAAACAGCAGCTGATTTCAGAGGCTCATGTTCATGAAGTCTATGAAGTTCTTGACCAGCTTGCCGAAGAAGCAGGTCCCGGCGCAAAGGGTCTTATTTTTACACCCTGGATGTACGGTGAACGCTGCCCCTTAAATGATGATCATGTACGTGCAGGTCTTTTTAATGTAAGTCTTGACCACAACAGAAAACATATTATAAGAGCGGTTTTTGAAGGTATTGCATATAATACAAGATGGGCAATGGAAACACTGGAGAAGCTTTACAGAAAACAGGATGAACTGGCAATAATAGGCGGCGGGGCAAAAAGTGACATTTGGTGTCAGATTGTTGCAGATATAACAAACCGAAAAATTAAAAGAGTACAAAACCCCAGGCAGAGCGCAGGAACAGGCGCTGCTCTCCTTGCATCATTTGGGTTAGGATATATCAAAAATTTTGAGGATATTGCAAACTATATTAAATATGATAAATATTTTTATCCCAACCCGGATAACAGAGAGTTGTATGACAGAATGTTTAAGGAATTTAAAAACATCTATTCCCAGAATAAAAACTGGTACAAAAGAGTAAACGGGGCGTAAAAATGAAACTTTCAAAGGAGCAGAGAGAAAAGGCTGATTTTGAAGAAATAAAAAGTTATTGTGCACAAGGAGCGGCTTTAGATAAACTGCTTGTAAGAGTTTCCGATAAAGTTTCTCTTTGTGTTTATGAAATTAAAAGTGCAAAAACAACTGATAATCCTGTGGTTTTTTTCGTCCCCGGATGGATAACAAGACCGTTTTCATGGAAGGATGTTCTTAAAGAAATCACAAAAGATTTTAATGTTATTTATATTGAGACAAGGGAGAAAAGGGGAGGCATTACAAAGGGTGTGAAAGATTACAGTATTTCTGCAATGTCACAGGATATAATAAATCTGATAAATAAATTTAAACCGGAAGAAAAAAAGTATTTATTACTGGGAAGCTCTCTCGGAGCAACAGTTATTCTGCACTCTGCAAACAGCCTTCCTGTAAAACCCGTTGCTCTTGTGCTGGTAGCCCCCAATTCGGAATTTATCGTGCCATGGTTCTGGAAAGTAATAATATCACTTTTTTATCCTCCGTTTTATTTTTTGATAAAACCTGCTGTGAAATGGTACCTGAAAAATTTCAGAATGAGTGTTGATAAAGA
>QNDG01000049.1 GCA_003645915.1 Candidatus Zhuqueibacterota bacterium
AAACATTAAGCGAATTTTTATATCCAAGCATTGGTATCTCTATAATTTCATCAGAAATCTCCAGTATTTCTCTTGAAACTCCGAGTGCTTCATTACCCATAACAAGAGCACAAGGTGTATCAAATTGAACGTTCCATAAAACCTTGCTCTGATTTGTTGTTTCCATGGAATATATTTTGTATCCGCTGTTTTTCAATTCCTGTACAGCTTCCACAGAATTAATATTGTACTCCACAGGTACGTACGGCAGGGCTCCCATACTTGTTTTTTCAAGTTTTTTATGAGGTGGATGAGCAGTAATTCCACAGCAGATTACTTTTTCAATAAGAGCTGAATCTGCTATACGAAAAATGGATCCTACATTAAATGCACTTCGCAGATTTTCAAGTACAGCCACAAGAGGGAACCTTTTTATTTGTTCCCATTCATCTCTTGTCAGATGAGAGTCAAAAGATCTGACTGAAAGTTTTTTCTCCATTTCATTTCCTGAAACTGCTTATAAATTTATCCGCTTTTTCCGTATAATTCATAAGTATTAAATCAAGGTCAGAAGAAGTAAAATTTTTATCGGGCCAGACAGGTTCGCACATTTTTACATAACATCTGCTGAAAGGCTTTGGCAGTTGATATTTACACCATGTACTATCTATTATCCATTTTTTCTCCGAAGAAGCAACAACAGGAATAATAGGATAGTTAAGTTTTCTGGATAGAAAAACAATACCCGGCTTTGATTTAAAAATCGGACCTGAAGGGCCGTCAACAGCAAAGCCTGCTGCGAACCCCTTTAAAATATCATTTTTCATTAAAAGCAGAGCCTGTGCTCCTTTTCGTTTACTTGAGCCCCGAACAATTCTGTATCCGAATCTTTTCAGAATTTTTGTCTGTATCTCTCCTGCCCAGCTTAGATCAGCCATTAAAATTATGTGCCATGATCCGAAACTCGGCACAAGAAGAAACTGCCTGCCGTGCCAGAATCCCATAAGAACTTTTGATCTGTCCAGTTTTAAAAATTCGGGATCAAAATCAAGTCTTACTTTAAGCGTTGAAAAATATAATTTTATTATAACCCATAACAAAAACGCGGCAAAATCGGTAAATCCCTCTGAATAGGTAATTCTTCTTCGGAAATTCTTTAATCGTTGTTTTATTTTCATATTCTGGTTTTTAAAAAACATAACCAAAGGTTATTGTAAGCACCTGGGGCATTGGCTCCGGATGAAAAAGAAGGTGCCATTTGATTTCAAAAATTGTATTTGCATGTAAGCCTGATTTTATATTGGAAAGTCCCAAACAAATTCCCGCTGTATTCAGGTTGTCGCTCATATCTTCCCAGGTCTGAGAAAGAGAATATTCGGAAATACCGAGAATTACGGAAGATCTGTTCATCGGAGAATAACGCAGAGAATATCCAAGATCAATACCTGTCCACAGAAGGTTAAATTTAAATTTTTTAGACTGACTGATAGCTGAACCCAGATCAAAAGAATAAAGACCGTTACCGTGCACCTGGATAATTATCCTTCTGAATACCGGGACAGAAGCCAGCAATCCTCCTGTAACTGAAAAAGGAGATGTCCTGCTTACGCTTGTAACAGGTATCTTCGGAAGACCTATACCCAAAAAAACTGAAGGCCTTATCTGACTGTAGATTGTAGTTGACAGTAAGATTAAGAAAAAAGACAGATGTTTAATAATTTTATATTGTAAGTTTTTCATTATCAGTTTACAGAAATAAGCACAAGGAGCATGTGCTCCTTGTGCTTAGTCGGGGCGCGGAGATTTGAACTCCGGACCTCATGACCCCCAGTCATGCGCGCTAACCGGGCTGCGCTACGCCCCGTTTTTAAGTCTTGTTAAAGTATAAAAAATGTTACTTATTGTCAAGAGGAAATTGTCATACCTGCAAGTATTTAAGCGAATTATATCGGATAATTTATTAATTATTCCATTCACTCATACGGTTTTCCAATAAGTGAAAAATAATTACTCTAACATAAACATATCATAAAATTCATCATCAACCCCTCCTTCGACAATATTTTCTTTTGTCAGAACTTCAAAATAATCCTTGATCTTGGAAACTAACTTTTCTCCGCTTAAATAATCAAAATTAACCCTGTTTAAAAACACCTCTATTCTGTCAACCGGCTGCCTCATCATATCGAAAGAGAGTTTTGCAGCTTCCTGCCTGTTTGCATTAACCCATTCTATTGCGCTTTTTAATTCTTCAAGAACTACTTTAACGAGCTGAGGATTTTTTCTTACAAACTCTCCCTTAAAAACGATACCTGCATTAGGGAAGCTTCCGAAGCCCGGATTAGCCTTATTCCATATCTCATTAAAAGAAATAACAGAAATCTCTTGTCCCCTGTCCTGCATTATTTTGATTGCATAACTTGCTTCAGGTTCTCGCAGAATTGCAGTATCTGCTTTGCCGCTCACAAAATCCACATATATTTCTTCAGGCCTTCCGAACGGTTCTCCGTAAACAAAATTAAAATCTTCAGGATTCAACCCTGAGGCTTTAATCAGATATTTGGTGATTTTTGTCGGAGGAGCCTCACCGAAAAGAGGAGTATGAATATCATGGCCGATTATATCTTTTAAGGTTTCTGCTTTATAGCGCGTAAGAAGAACAAAATTATCCCAGACAAAAAGTGCAGGTATTTTTACATCAAAACGCTGGATTTTCATTGTTGTTAAAAGCGCTGAAAAACTTATATCAGCTCTTCCGCTGGTAATCCAAGCAAGATGTTTTTCCGTTTCTTCCCATACTTTTAATTCTTTGATATTTACGGCCTTACGTACAGCTTTTGACTGAAGCAGTCTCATAATTACAGGATAAGCCACTGGCGTTGCAGATTGGATTACTACATCTGTTTTTTCCGAAGAGCCTTTATCTTCTGTGTCTGGTGTTTTGTAAAAATATATCCTGTATTCATCATTGGAATAAGCTTCAGTATGATGCTCAAAACCCATTTCTGAAAGCATATTAATAAGCGGATACGGTTCAAAACGCTGGATCAGTGTAAAGCCGTCATCTTCTTTTGTCTCATATGCTTTCTTAATAATTATATCAAACGGATCACTGGTCATACTGCGTACATCCAATTTATCAAAATGCTCCTTTCTTTCCTTCCAGGTTCCCGGAGATTTTGTTTCAGGATTATGAATTGAAACTCTGAACTCCTTTGATTTCTCTATGTTCTGAACAAATCCCAGACCTGCCGCAGTTTTTACAATCTCAACAGGTTCATTAACAGAAATTATTACGATATTTTCACCTTCTCCCAGTTTGGATATCTTTTCTACAATCTCTTTTACTGTATCGGAATTATAAATATAACGTTCGTTTGACTCTTCCCAGGTTATTGGTACGCTATAAGACATAATATCAACTGTTTCTCTTTCTTTTATACATTCAGGCGCAATTCTCTGCAGTTCTTCAATTGTTCCAAGAGCGCTGTTAAGAACGTGTAGTATTTCACATACAGATACGCCTGTAACATTGGCTGCATCATTAAATGTGGCAAATCTGGCCAGTGTATTGTACATTACAGGATTTAAAAGCCTGTTGAATTTTTCTGAAAAACCTGTTAAAACAGGTTTCAGTTGAGGATACTTATCCAAAGTCTCCTTAACATTCGAACTTGCAAGAACCGGGGATTTGTCCTTTCTCACCTCAACACTTTCTGTCTCAATTGCGCCAACAGGACATATTTCCATAGCCTGTCTGCATTCCTGCTCTTCTTTCTGATTTTCCGGCTGTTTTTTCACAAACGCTTTTTTGTCAGATATTTTAAAATTATCCTGTGCAACCTCAACACAGGCATGGCACCCTATACACTCATCACTTACTTTATAAATTTTCATAGTTGCAATATTCCTCCCAATGTAAACATTCTTACCAATCAAGCAGTCTTTTCTGTCCTTTAAGTTTTTTAATGTCCGATATCTCCTGTGTTACTTCAAGCACTCCCCTGTAATTTTTTCCTCTGTCTCTTACTGCAAAATATTTTATAAGCACAAATTTATTACCAAGCTCTAACCAGAAAGAAGCAGAATCTTTTTCACCTTTTCTGAATGATTCAATTATTTTATTTACAATATCCACGCTCTCATGAGGATGGCAGTTTTGGACCTTTCTTCCGATTATACCAACAGTTCTTGGAAACACTCTCGTTTCAGGATCGGAAAAATATTTTACAGTATCATTCTCATCTACAAAAGTAATATCCACAGGCAAGTGCCTGAAAACAAGCTCAAGCTGTTCCAGGGTCAACTCTCCCGTGCTTAGTTTTATTATTCTTTTATTATGGCGAGTATCTTCCTTCTGTTCTTTAATAATTTTTGTATCAGCATACAAAAGATCAAATTCTTTAACCTGGTAAAGCATTCTATCCATAACTTCTTTATTTACAGTAGAATACATTACAGGAAACAGTACCTTCTCTTCCCGGAAGATAATTGTATTAACGTTAAAATATACCTTACTGATAAGTTTATTCAGCAAATCTATGTTAATTGTATCTGATTTCAATATTTTCAGAATCTTTTTTATATTTCTCCTGATATCGTCATGAAAAGACCACATAAGTTTAATGCACTGATAATTATTCCACAGCTTTTCGAGCTCGGGAAAGAGAATATTCTCTTTTACAGTATAATGAACCGTAAATTCCGATATTTTTTCAAACCCCTTAACAAGTTCTGTTTTTACTTCTGCATCAATCTCTTTATTTATTTTCTTAATATATTCCTTTAAATTCTCAAGTTGTTGTTCAACTCCTCTGTTATCCTTAACCAACAAATACATTATTGATTCGGAATCATAGCTGATTTCAGGATAATTTGAGAACTGTGTGTACAGTATATTAAAAAGCTTGTTCGATGCGCTTTTAATCTTTTCTATGTCTATTGATCTTTCAAACAAAGAATCAAAAACAGGTAAAATATCAGAAGGGTTAAAAGAAGTTTCTAAGATATTATACTTATTAAGCAATTCTTTACCGTGTTTGCCCTCAATCAATCCAAGCATATAATCAGTTAAAATTTGAACCCTGCGTTTACTTTTTTCTGATATTCCTGACATAATATCAACCTGACTGATAGTAATTACACCTTAATTTCTTATATAATTTAATAAAAAATCGGCAACTATAAAAATTAAAAATTCATTTACTGCAACCCGTCACATTTTTTTGAGATAAATTAAATTTTCACCCGCTGGCAGAAGGCTTATTAATTGAGAAACAGATTAATTTACTACATTCTAATCAATTGTTTACTAAAAATTCTCCGGTTGATAAATCCCGGTTATATTATAAACTGACAGAAAATTTCACTTTTTAATCCGAACCCCTAATCCAAGCCCGATAAACAGGTGAGAAAAATCAGCATTAAAACTGTTTAAAATTGTACTGCTTTGTGTATGATACGGATTTTTAAAGGGTCCGTATATTCCGGAAGGAATCCATCTGAACTGAACGTTAAAATCCAGGAATATTCTGCTGTTTTCCGGAAAAGTCAGGACTCCAGCAACCATTAATCCGAATTTATTTTCTTTGTCACTTTCAACTGTTTCTCCTCCCCGCTGCAGCTCCAATTTTGTTATATTTAAGGCGGGGCCGATTCCAACTGCTGCAATCTGAAGGAATTTATAAAGAATTACAGGACTTATTAAAAACGAATAGTAATTCATAAAAATAAATCTGTATGTATCAGTGTTGTAACCGGTTGTATATCCCATTGAATTATTACCTGTAACAAACAACATATCAAATCTCTTTTTTAATTGAAATCTTATCTGCAGATCCCAGGACATCCCGGTCTGGCCGAAACCGCTTTTTGAATTCGGATGATCAACAGGCCCTCCAAACCAGCCGCCCGGTGATGTCCCGTCAAATCCGTTATTTATCATTGCTTTTTCAACATCTCCTGCCGGGCCTGGAGAAGTACTCCCAATCGTGAATGACACCTGCCAGAAGAACTTTTTATCTCCAGACGAATATTTGTATTTATTTTCTCCGGAGATTTCACTTTTTTTTGATACTGTTCTTTCAGAAAATTTTGCATTATTAAAATCAATTTTAATCCATCTATCAGATTTTATTCCGCTTCCTATAACAGCTCCGGCAACAGCACCCAATAGACCGCCGGCTCCCATTCCAATTGCAAAAGCCTGTCCCGGTTTGAATACAAACCATCCAGTCTGATCAGATGCAGCATCAGCAGCCATTACACTACCCAAAATCACACCTGTGCCGGCAGCTCCGATTAATGCACCCTTTGCACAATTACTTCTTTTACCCCTGACTACCTCAATATTTAAAATACAACTCCTCGGTATTGCAATTTCCTTATTCCCTGCCAAAAAGAACAGGCTGTCATTATTTATCTTATTAAAAATACATGTCACCGGCTCAACAAAATATTTACGGCTTTTGATTCTTACTGTATCACCAGTAAAAATCATATTTGTCTGCGAATTCCCATTCTTAGGGATAAGCATCCATAAAAACAGTGATAAAACATAAAAGACATTTTTTATCTTCATTAAAACCAGCCAATTTGATATTAATACATCTGACAGAATTGATTATTTTGTATATTGATTATCAACAAGGTTACGTATTCTGCATTTTCAGGAAAGATTAATCAGGTGCATAATTTTTAATTATTTTTCATACTCAGCTTATAAGCCATTTAACTGCAGTATCTTTTGAATGAAACATTTTCACATTAATTCCGCGATTATATGCTACATTATCCACAAAAACCACATCATCAAGAGTAGGCTGGTTCTCGGATACTATAACCGCTAATTTTATTGAATGAGGAAGATTTTTCCCAAAGTTATAAATATCTGCCGCATCAGGAGTTGATTCCTGCTTTCGGGTGTCTGATAGTAATTTTCTGCAACCTGTTTGTTCCATAAGCTCGTTAATTTTCTTCAGAGATAAAAGGCTGTCTTCTCTGGTAACATCGCCAAAAGAAAGAATCTCAATTATTCCGAGCTTTTCATTAAAAGTTATTTTTTCCGGCATAGAACCCTCCTTTTGTCTAACAAGGATCAAAACAAATGCCTGAAAATTTCAACACTTTTTAAGGTTTCAAATGCATATCATATATTTCCTAACAATTTATTGACTCTTCTCTTTTGGGATGGATTTAGAATACCTATCCTCTCATTTAAAATTTCTACAAACTTAACTCTGTTTTTCTCTGTTACAGCAGGAAAAACACTTTCGGAATATTGGGCAATACTTTTCGGTATGCATTTTGTCAGCTTTTCAATTAGATACGGAAATAAAGCCCCATTATATTCTTCAGAAAAGCAAGCAACACCTGCAAGAGTTTTTATTCCCGCATCTCAGGTAATAACAGAACCGTTTTCCACAGAATCAATTATTATATGCCTGTATTTAAAAATCCGCTCTGCCCTCAAAACAGATATTGTTGAAAGAGCAATCATAGCTCCCCATATCATTCTGTTATTTTGACTTTTCAACAATTGAATAAAATCATCTACATAACAGGAAATCAAATCAGGATTTATTTATCCGATTTCATACAGGACTTTAATACAATCACTCTACACAGCATCATTTTAAAGACTTTCTGCAATTATCTTAATCTCTTTTATTTTCGTGTTGTCTGCAAG
>QNDG01000050.1 GCA_003645915.1 Candidatus Zhuqueibacterota bacterium
AGGCTCCTTTTGATAAAATCATTGTTACTGCTGCACCTCCTGAAATACCGGAAATGTTGATTAAGCAGCTCTCGGACAATGGTATTATGATTTTACCGGTTGGAATTTATTCTCAGAGCCTGATATTAATCAGAAAAAAACAAGATAGAATAGTAAAAGAAAAGTTGATTCCAGTGCGTTTTGTACCAATGGTTAAGTTAAAAAAATAATACTGTTTAAAGTTGTTGTATCAAAGATCCTGTTAATAAAATAGTGACACTCCTGTTTGAAACAAATTATTGGAACTGATAAGTGTGTTGTTAATTGTTTTTATAATTCAATTAATATAAAATGAAACATTTATTAAAAATATTCGTCTAAATTTTTGAGAGGATAAATTACAGGAGAGCATATTATGACGGAAAAAACAGGTAATTCAACTAACGTAAAAAAGCTTTACAAATCCAGAAAAGATAAAATAATAGATGGTGTTTGTGCCGGTATTGCAGAGTATTTTAATATTGATGCTACCATTGTCAGAATTATTGCGGTTGTATTGGCTTTTTTTAGCGGATTCGGAATACTTGCCTATATTGCAGGAATGATAATTATGCAGATTAATCCTGAACATGAAGATTTGGCAGATAATGAGAAAGTTACACACAATTCATCCCTTATCTGGGGGATAATACTGCTTATTGTTGGTATTGTATTTCTTTTGGATAATTTTGATTTTCCGTACAGATTTTACAGGCATTTTGATTTCATACCGTTTTTTTCATGGCATGCATTAAACTGGACCGTATTTTTCTCTCTGCTCCTTATTGGGCTGGGAATTTTTTATATTGTAAGTATTCTTAAAAATGATACACCTGC
Source organism: Candidatus Zhuqueibacterota bacterium (assembly GCA_003645915.1). Taxonomy (GTDB): domain Bacteria; phylum Zhuqueibacterota; class QNDG01; order QNDG01; family QNDG01; genus QNDG01. Next base: position 856 of record QNDG01000050.1, read on the forward strand.
AGTAAAAACAGAGAAAAAAGGTGTGTTGCAGCAAAAAACATTTTACAAGAGCAGTACTGATAAGAAAATAAGCGGTGTATGCGGAGGAATAGCAGAATATTTTTCTGTTGATTCTACAATTGTCAGATTAGGATTTGTGATTTTTGCACTTATAGGGCATCCCGGCTTAGCAATAATTGTTTATTTTATACTTGCTATTGTCCTGAAGTATGATGAAGAAACTCCCGGACAAAATAAAATTGAAAAGGGGGCGTGATTATGTCAGAAAAAAAACAATCACTTATTCCGGGGATAATACTTATAGGTATCGGTATTATTCTTTTAAGCCCCGGTCTGGGCAGGGGTATTGACTGGTGGGATCATGTAGTGCCTATTTTTATCATTTTACTTTCAATTGCCTTTTTAACGGAAAATATATGGCATCACAATAAAAAATCTCTGTTCTGGGGAGTCGTCCTAATTGTTATCGGTACTTTTTATACACTGAGGAATTTTGATGTTATCCCTTACTATTATATTGATGAATACTGGCCTCTGTTTCTGTTTGCTCCGGGATTAGGCAGTCTTATTCAAAACCTGGCATATAAAGATGAAGGGCGAAAATATTCTACGGCAACAATCCTGATTTCTATGTCTGTGGTTTTTTTCTTTTTTACACTTCCTTATGATTTTGATCTTATAGAAGGGTTTCTGTCTAAATTCTGGCCTGCTTTTCTGATTTTAATCGGATTATTATTTATTTTGACAGGATTAAAGAGGCCACAAAATGAGGAAATCGAGGAATCTGATGAGCGCTAAATAGATGGAGAGTTCTGTTTAGTGTTAAAGTATAATGATTTTTCTGATATAATGTATCTTGTGAAAAATGAATTCAGTACCAACAAGGCTGCATCTAAAAAGATGCGGCCTTGTTAATTCCAATTGTTACAAATATTTAACATAATATTTCTTGCTTTTAATAAATTATTTTTCTAAAATAAAACAGTAATAAATGTTACAGTGGAGCGGTATGCCTGTAAATATACGTAAAAATATTAAAAAGAACTCTGCAATGAGCAATATGTTTCATGAGTGGTTTATGCAGAACAACCTTTTTGACGGTGTTAAAAATCCCACGGAAAGGTTAAAATATTTCTTAAAAGAAATTCAACGCAGAGTACTTTCAGAACAGGTAATTATATGTTCTCTGGATAAAAACAAACAGAGCTTGAATGTTTGGGAAACTGCTCCTGCAAAATCAGAACCGATTCTGCCTGAAAATCTTACTATTGACATCTTAAAATTCATAAACGGGTCTGATAAAACCTGGTATTTGAGAGATTTTTCCAAAAACGAACTTATTTCGTTCGGATTGAAACAGGAAGAGTGTTATTCTGTTATTGTTAAAAATATATACCAATACTCTGATTTTCAAACTGCAATTTTAATAGTAAATTACTCTACAATTCTTGAAACAAAAATATTTGATTTTCTGGAGTTTATTTTTCCTGTTCTGTCAGTGCTCGTTCAAAATATTTTTCTTTATAATGAACTTATAAAGAAAAATGAGAAGATGAAGAATTGGGCAAAAAATGTTGAAGAGAGGATCAAACAGGGTACAAAATCAATAATTGAAAAAGAAGCAAGATATATTGCCATGTTTGAAAATGCAACAGACGGTATAGTTGTTCTCAGTAGTGCAGGAAGAATTCTTGAGATTAACAAAGCTGCATGCGAAATATTTGCCAATAAAAAAAGCGAACTGCTTGAACATAATTTATCTGAATTTACAGATGAGAAAAACAAACTGGCTCAATTTATTAAAAAGGCTTTAAGCGGAACTCAAATTGGGCCTACAAATATAAAGCTGAAAACTTTCTCCGGTGAATTAACAGATATAGAAATAACTATGAAGTACGTATGGTACAGAGGTAAGAAAGTTGTTCAGTGCTTCATGAGAGATGTTTCACTGCGCAGAATTCTTTCCCAGGGGCTTAAAAATGCCAAAGAGAAATATGAAACACTTGTTGAAAGCTCTCTTGTTGGCGTATTTATACTAAGGGACGGAAAAATTCAGTATTTAAATCAGATATTTGAAAAGATGACCGGCTATATGCGCAGCGAACTGATAGGGAAAAGATACGCTGATTTAATAAAACATGATGAAAAATTTGTATTTGAAAACAAAATAAAGAATGAATTAAACGGTAATCAGTTTGAAATTCGTTTTATTACAAAAAAAGGTGAAGAACGAATCGGTGAAGTACGGCTGAACCGCGCAATAGTTAACGGCCAGTCAGAGATTATAGGCAATATAATTGATATTACAGATCAGAAAAAGTTGGAAGCGGAACTTTTTGAAAACGAGAAGATGAAATCAATAAGTACTCTTGCAGGTGGTATAGCGCATGATTTTAACAATCTTCTCGGTGGAATTTTGGGATATGCATCATTAATATTAAGTGAAATTTCAGAAGATCATGAATATTACAATGATATTAAAGCTATTGCAGACACAACAAAGAAAGCTGCAGAGCTGACAAATCATCTTCTGGCCTTTGCAAGAGGCGGAAGATATCGTGTGGAGCAGATTGAATTAAACCAGCTTATAAAAAATGTAATCGGAATTCTTGCACATACTCCTGATAATTTTATTAAGTTTAAATTTAAGAGCAATAATGATAAAATATTTGTCAACGGAGATATGCAGCAGATAAGGCAGGTTCTTACAAATATAATAATTAACAGCATAGAAGCTTCATCCAATGACGCTGTTATTGAGATTATTACAAAAACAACTAAAATAAAAGAAGAGACCGATCTCAATGGATTCCATTTGAAAAAGGGTGATTTTGTTAAAGTAACTATACGGGATTACGGAAGAGGAATGGATGAAATTACCCAAAATCAGATGTTTGAACCGTTTTTCAGTACAAAGGTTTCAGGTACGGGAAAGGGTCTGGGGCTGGCACTTGTATATGGTGTAATTAAAAATCACAGCGGTGCGTTAGAAGTTAAATCCGAAGTGAACAAGGGCACAGAATTTACTTTTTATTTACCTGTATGTAAAAGACAGGCAGAAAAAACCCGCTCGGCGGTGAAAAAAAGTGACAATGTTTCCGGTCACATATTTATAGTTGATGATGAGAAAGTGATACGGGATGTATCTAAAAAGATGCTTGAGAGAGAAGGCTTTGACGTAGTCACTGCTTCAAACGGAAAACAGGCATTGGAAATTTTCAATGAAAGATGGAAAGAAATCTCCGTAGTTATTCTTGACCTTGTAATGCCTGATATGACAGGTGAAGAAGTATTTAAAAAAATGAAGCAAATAGATAAAAACGTAAAGGTTATTTTTGCAAGCGGCTACGCTCCTGAAGACAGAGAAGAGATGAAAAATTTTACATATGAAAGATTTTTACAAAAGCCTTTCAGACCCCAGGATCTTATTTCTGAAATAGAAAAAGTCTCCAATTAAAAATATAAAATTTTTGGAACGGCATTTGCATGTCTAGATTTCGTAATACAGTTGAAATTGATATGCAAATGCGCAGGAAATATTTCTGTAATTATTAATTAATCGATGGTGCTTATGATGAATATAGAGGAACTAACATCAATAAAAACAGGAAGTAATGACGCTTCTGAAGTGTCTGAAAAATTTTATGAAGAGCTTTATTCAAAAGCAGATATTCTATATTTTGTGCTTGATGAGTCCTTTAAAATTGTTACAGGGAATATAGTAACAGAGGAAATATTGGGCTATGAAAGAAGCAAGATTGCCGGCAAAAATTTCCCGGATCTGGTGATAGAGGGGCAAAGGGATAGTATAAAAAAGGATTTGAAAATATGTGCAGAACGAGGGTATCTTAAGGACAGAGAGTATAAGTTACAAGGTATTAACAATAATAAAATTGCAGTTCTAATTAACGGTCTTACTGTTAAAGATAAAAATGGTACCACAAGAATAAGACTTTTTATTAAAGACATAACCTTACAGTATAAATTAAAGAAACAGAGAGATCTTGTATTATTTACATCAAGTACTTCGAATTACTTAGATAGCAAAGAATTCAATAAAGAGATTATTAATAGATTACAGAAAAGTCTTATATGTTCAGGTGTGCAGTTTTTTTCCAGAAAGTCAGATGATTCTTATGTGATTATTGAAAGATGGGATCCGTCATTATCTCTTTCCATTGCTACAGATACATTCAGAAAAGTAGGTACAGAGGAAATTGAAAGGTTTATACAGGAATTCCAGACATCCATTGTGTGTGAAAGAACAAAGTACGGAAGTGTGTGGATTGAGAACATTGATGATTTTATTGAAGAAAACGGTCAGGATCTGGATCAGCGTATTCAAAATTTTATTAGAAATTTCAAGTCTGTTTCCATTACACCTGTTTTAGTAAAGGGGATTGAAAAGGGTTATATCCTCGCATATAATACAATTGAAGAAGCGTTTGATGAAGATGAGATTGTATTTATAGAATCCATTTCATCCGGTTTAGTAAAAGAATCAGGTGGAGCAGAGGTCTCTTATTCGGAAAATAAATTTAATAACAGTGATTTGCTTTCTGTGTTTCATGTGCCTTATATTGGCATTTGTATGTTAGAAGACGGTAAAATTATAAAAGCTAATAAATGGATGTGCAGTTTTCTTAATGCGAACGAAGGATCTCTTGAAGGCAGAAATCTTATTGAATTTATTGATAATGAATTTCATTCGGCAATTAAGCAGATTTCAGCAAGTGCCAATACCGGTGAATTTGTTTCTGTTGATGATCTTATTGTGATCACTGATAATGGTGATCAGAAGAAAGTTAAAGTAACTGCGACTCAATTGTCAGCCAACGGGACAGTTAAGGAGCTGTGGTATTTTGTCAGTAGAGAAGAGCGCGAAAGAATTCAGCGAACTTTACTTCAGGCGAGAAAAATGGAATCTCTCGGTATGCTGGCAGGTGGAATAATACATGATTTTAATAATCAACTTGCATGCATCCTTGGGTTCAGCTCAATGCTCAGCGAGGAGATTTCTCCTGATAATCCATATTATGATGATATTCGCCAAATTACAGTCACTGCAGAAAAGGCAACTGAATTAACTTCAAGATTAATGGCTCATACTCAGGGAACTTCATATATTGTTGACGACCTCGATGTTAATCAGCTTGTCAAAGAAGTTGCAGGAATACTTTCCCGAACACTGGAAAAGAGCATTTCAATAAGAGCTCAGATGTCGCCTGAGCTGGATAAAATAAAGGGTGATGCCAGTAAGATACAGCAGGCGATTCTGCAGGTTGCTTTAAATGCGCGGGATGCTATGACTGACGGCGGGAAAATTATTTTTAAAACAAGGAATCTTTTTCTTGGGCAGGATAATCCGTGGTTGAAATACGGAGGAAAACCCGGTAAATACATCCAGATTGAAATAACTGATACAGGCCGTGGAATGAGCAAGGATATTAAAGAAAAATTGCTGAAATCTCCTTCTTCCGATCCTTCCAAAGAGAGTGATAAAGGTATGGGGATTTCCATTGTAAAAGAGATATTAGAGGAGCACGGAGGCTTTTTATCAATTTTCAGTCAGCAGCAGAAAGGAACTGTTGTAAAAATACATCTGCCTGTAAAAAAATCGGAAAAAACAAATAATCCCGCTTTTGATGGCGGTGAAGAACTGATTCTGGGGAAAGAGACAGTTCTGCTTGTTGACGGTGAAAAGGTGTTCCGGGAGACTGCGAGAAAGATGCTTACAAGATACGGATATAAGGTTATAAGCGCAGAAAGTAAAGCAGAGGCTCTTGCAATTTATAAAAAATATATAAACAGAATTGATCTGATTATTATGGATATGTTTATGCCGGGAATGGAAATTGAGAAGATTATAAATGTTATTAAAAAGATGAACAGAAAAGTAAAGATAATTACGACTTCAGAAACAGCAAAGGAAACACTGGATAACTCAAGGATAAAAGAATTTATTTCAGGATATGTGCAGAAACCGTTTCAGGTCAGACCTCTTTTAACTGAAGTCCGTTCAGTATTAAATGCTTAGCATTTTCAATTTGAAATGAAGTGAAATTATTATGTCCGGTTTTTTATTTAAAACTGGACAGTTTTTTATCTGAGTAGATAATTCTGAAAAATCATACCAAGTTGTAATTACTTGTTATTTAAAGAGATAACTCTTCTGTTTAAAGTGCTTGAAATTTCAAGGCATTATTTTTGTTAATTTAAAGTTTTGGCACGATTTAGGCATTATTGTTTTATGCAAACAAAATTAATAATTAATTAGAAAAGGTATTATGGTAAAGATAAAAAATAGAAGCGCCAACAAAGACGATTCCTTTCTGGATCCTGTTCTTGTTACTGATGTTGTTCATAAATTAAAGAACGGATTGGGTGGTATTGCAGGTTTTACGGGATTACTGGAAAGGGATATCCCTCCTGATGATCCTAAATACAAACTTGTACAGAGGATTTATAATGGTGTTCTTTCAGTTAATGAAACAGTTGTTGCACTGATGAACTTATCAATCCCTCATAAAAAGAGTACGGAAGATATTTATCTTACAGCATTGGTAAAAGAAATATGGGCAAATGAATTATATGGGAATAACGGTTCAACAGATAAAAATGACAAAACAGTTATACTTGGAGAAAAATTTAAAATTAAAGGTGATAAATTTATTATTCAGAAACTCATAACATCTGCTTTTAATCTTATAAAGCTGACCGGCAATGTGCTTTTAAAAATTGAAGTATTCCCTTACGGTGAAAAGGCTGTAATTAAAAATACATTTAAGAAAAAGGAATCG
>QNDG01000051.1 GCA_003645915.1 Candidatus Zhuqueibacterota bacterium
CAGAATTCCATAAAGAATTTTGCAACGTCAACCATGCAGGTTGTTTCATCCATTACAACAAGACCGCCGGAACCCATTATAGCTCCGATCGATCGAAGGGATTCATAATCTATCTTTGTTTTCAAATGCTGTTCCGGAATACATCCTCCTGACGGGCCTCCGATCTGAACTGCTTTAAATTTCCTGTTGTCTGGGATTCCTCCTCCTATATCAAAAATAATAGAATCAAGAGGGGTTCCCATGGCGACCTCTACAAGACCGGTGTATCTGATTTTTCCGGATAATGCAAAAACCTTTGTGCCCTTGCTTGTCTCTGTGCCCAGTGTCTTAAACCAATTGCTGCCGTTCAGAATAATTGAAGGTACATTGGCAAGTGTCTCCACATTGTTGATTATTGTAGGTTTACCAAAAAGACCACTGGTAGCAGGGAAGGGAGGTCTTGGCCGCGGCATTCCTCTTTTACCTTCAATACTGTGAATTAATGCTGTTTCCTCACCGCAGACAAATGCGCCTGCTCCCTTTTTTATTACTATGTCGAGATTTATTCCACTTCCAAGTATGTTTGAGCCGAGAAGGCCAGCTTCTTTTGCCTGTGTAATTGCAGTATTAAGCCGCTCTATTGCAAGAGGATATTCGGCTCTTATGTAGATGTATGCTTTTGTTGCTCCTATTGCATAAGATGCAATTGCAAGGCCTTCTATTAATCTGTGAGGATCACCTTCAATAACAGCTCTGTCCATAAAAGCGCCGGGATCTCCTTCGTCTGCATTGCATATAAAATATTTTTTATCAGAAGGTGTGTTAAGTGCGAATTTCCATTTCTTTCCTGTTGGGAATCCCCCTCCGCCTCTTCCCCTTAAACCGCTTTCATCAATTATATCACAGACTTCTTCTCTTGTTTTTCCGGTGAGTACATTTGTATAAGCAATATATCCGCGATTTGCAATATATTCTTTAATACTGCACGGGTCAATTATACCGCAATTCTGCAGAACCCATCTTGTCTGAGGTGCGAAAAACGGGTGATTATTAATTGTAGGAATATTTTCCCATTTTTTGTTTGATTCTGAGATGTGCTGAAACAAAGCAAGATCCTCAGGAATATGGTTGTTGAAAACATTTGACAAAAGTTCGTCAACCTTGTCTTCTGTAATATGCCCGAATGCAACTCTTTGCATCCCGGGAATCTGAACCTCAACAATCGGTTCCTCTGCACAAAGGCCTATACATCCTACTTCAATCACATCAGCATCAATTTTTTTGGAATTAATGTATTGATTAATTTTTGCAAGTGTCTTACCAGCGCCTGCACCCAAACCGCAAGTACCGGTTCCGACAAAAATTACAGGTTTAGTAATATTTTTTCTTGTAAGAGCAGAAATGTAGTCCTCAGGTTTAATATCTTTATCAGAAATAAGATCAAGAGCTTTAAAAATGTTTATTGAATCGTATATGTTGTTTTTATATGAGGTCATTATTTTCCCCCCTCACGGAGTGTGTTAATTATTTTTATTACGTCGTCGCAGGTGACCGCAGCATGGAATTCGCCGTTAACTGAGATAACAGGAGCAAGGCCGCAGGCTCCCATACATGCTACAACTTCAATACTGAACATACCGTCTTTTGTCGTATGACCTGGTTCAATATTTAAAATTTGTTTAAGAGTTTCCAGAACAGAAAAAGAACCTTTTACATGGCAGGCAGTACCTCTGCAGACCTGAATATGATATTTACCGAGAGGTTCAAATCTGAACTGGTTATAAAAAGTGGCAACACCGTATATTTTACTTGCAGGGAGGTTCAGGTATCTGCCTATTTGTGCTATTGAATCCCTGTTCAGAAATCCTATTTTATCCTGAACGTCCTGCAGTATGGGAATCAAAGAGTCCCTTGACCGGGAAGGGTAGTTCTTAAGAATTGAGTCAACTGATTCCTTCATTTTCATCTGTCCCTTTCTTTAAACTTCTGGCAAAGTACGCAATTTTTTCAACTGCAAGAAGCATGTCTCTGTTTTCTATATAAACGTGTTCCGGAAGGTTAAGTTTTATTGGTGAGTAATTTAAAAATGCTTTAACACCGGCATTAACAAGGTTCATTGCAATTTCCTGAGCATTTGCAGGTGGCAGAGCAAGAATTGCCATTGAAATATCCTCTTTTCTGATAATCTTTTCGATTTCATCTGTGTGATAAGTCCTTACTCCGTGAAAAACCTTGTTGATTTTTTCGGGGTCATTATCAAAAGCTGCTTTTATTTTTAGCAGAGTGGATCTGCCCTGAATGTAATTAATTACAGCCTTACCGAGCTGGCCTATTCCTGCAACTGCGATATTTTGGGCAGAGTGGGGGCAGATTGCTTTGTCAATAGCATTGATAAGATCTTTGATTTTGTAGCCGTGTGCTGATGAACCGGAATATCCTATACTCATAAAATCTCTTCTTATCTGTGCGGGAGAGAATCCTGTTATTTCGGACAGTCTTCTTGAAACTATGTGAGTGTTTTCAGGATCAAGGTAGTTTTTTAATGTCCACCTGTAAAGAAGAAGCCTTTCAAGTGTTTTTACTGGGATGGAAGATGTTACTATCATAAACAGCTCCTTTTAGTTTCAAATACTACCTGTGAAATATTTCACAGCAGAATATAGTAAGAAGAAAATAACAATGCAAGGAAAAAATGAAAAATTTTAATAAATACGATATAATCAAACAATCTTTAATAAGTTTGAGATCTTAATAATTTAAAGAGAAAGGAGTCTGCAGAATTGTATTTAATCATAGTGTATGCCCTGTATCAATAAGTCAAATATTAAAGAAATTTTAATTTGGGAATTTGATGTTAAATACGATTATACATTTTACAAAAAATAATTTTCAACATAGAACCTTAATATTTTTTTGAAGAGACTAAATTTTTGTTTACAAAGTATTGATAACCTTAAAATGTCAAATATCAATAACTTAGTAGTTGAAGATTTTATTGTTTTTATTAAACTGATAATTCAACAAAAATAATTTGCTTGATTTTTCCTTTATAGTTTTTTATCATTAGGCAAATTAAATAACATTAAAAGAATTACTTAAATTATAACGGAGGATAAATAATGTCGAAAAAAATTCTTCTTATTGACGATGATTCGGATTTTGTAAATGCTAACAAATTACTGCTGGAAAAAAATGGATTTGAAGTTGTTACTGCTTTTGACGGTGAAGAGGGTCTTAAAAAGGCTGAAGTAGAAAATCCCGATTTAATTGTTCTTGATGTGATGATGAAAACAGGGACAGAAGGGTTTCATGTTGCAAAACAGATAAGAGAAATTGAAAGTTTAAAAGAAACTCCTGTTATTATGCTGTCAGGCATAAGAAGGGACCTTGATATGAAATGGGATTTTGAACCGGATGAGCGTTTTTTGCCTGTAACGGAGTTTCTTGAGAAACCATTATCGCCTCAGAATTTACTGGAAAAAATCAGACAATTAATCGGTTAAGATTTTTTTATGTTGAAAAAAAACATTTAATTATGTAAGTTAAAAGAGGCGCTTTTAAAGTGCCTCTTTTAATATAAAATGAGCGATTATTTTTACATACATAAAAAAAATCCACAGCAAAGGCTGATAAAGAGGATATCAGAAATTTTGTCCTGCGGAGGAGTTATTGTTTACCCTACGGATTCCTCTTATGCTCTTGGGTGTCTTCCGGGAAACAAAGATGCAATTGAGCGTATATGCAGAATCCGTAATTTGACTGCAAAACACCACTTTACGCTGATGTGCAGGAACATAAAAGAAATTTCCAGATATGCGTGGATTAATAATGTTCAGTTTAAGATAATCAAAAGAATGACGCCAGGGCCATATACATTTATTCTTAAAGCCACAAAAGAAGTTCCAAGCAGAGTGATTCATCAAAAAAGTAAGACAATTGGAATAAGAATTCCTGACTGCAATGTTGTGCTGAATATTCTTGATAATATTAGCATGGCTTTGATTACCACAAGTCTGATTATGCCTGAAGAGCATGAACCGATGCATGATCCACTGGAAATTAAAGAGAAAATAGGCAATGTTGTTGATGCAATACTTGATTCCGGCCCTATTCCCGGCTCAGTTACAACAATGATTGATTTAACTTCAGATACTCCTGTTGTGCTGAGAAAGGGGTTGGGCGATTTTAGTAATTTCTGAATTTAATCATACCAAAAATAAGCGAATACGGTTAATTGTTTTTTTTAGATAATTCTATCTGATTCTATAAATCCGGTCATGTAAGTTGATCAGGTTTTTATCCTGTTCAATATCCTGAAAGGAGCAGATCATGAAGGTTAAAAATAGTTTAATTTTTATAGTTTTTATTTTATTTGTGCCGATTTTTATCTTTGCACAAAGCAGTAATGTAATTATTCAAACATGGCTTAAAGCCGGACCTATTGCAGAAAATATGCCGGTATTTCATGATGATAAAAATATTAATAACGTTAAATATAAGCTTTCCGACCTTCTGATGTTCGATGAATTTGATATTTCCAATTGGCAGCCTGAAGCGAACGATCCTTTTACTCCTGATGTTGATAGTAACCTTAAATGGAGAGAGGTAATATCAGATTCCGGTAAATTTGTAATGGAATCATTAAGCAAGACATCACCGGAAGTATACTATCTGGTTTCATACATTAAAGTCAGGGATTTTTTAAAGGCTGAATTTTTTGCTAACAGCAGCCAGCTTTTTCGGGTTTTTATTGACGGAAAACAGGTGATTGAAAGAAAAACGACAGAATCGGAAAAAACAAGAAATACAAAACTGACCTTACTGAACGGAACCCATACTGTTGTTGTAAAAATGGTTAAAAATCCTGAATGCAAAGAAAAGTGGACTTTTTCTGCAGAAATCAAGCCGGACAAAGAGACTCCACAACATACTGTTTATTCAGATGTTAACTCCAGAGGATGCATTACTGTTGAACATCTATTAAACAGAGAAAGATCTGTGGGTGTAAAGATATCGCCAAAAGGAGACGAAGCAGTTATCACAGTACAGAAAGTAAAAAATAAAAACGGAGGTTCGGAAACATGGTATGAAATACGTTCTTTACCTGACGGCAAAATAAAAACCGTGCTTAGGGGAGTTACAGGAATTTCCGGCATTAAATATTCTCCTGATGAAAAATATATTTCTTATTTAACAGGCAAAAACTCAAAGAAATCTCTTCTCTTATACAACAGAAAAACAGGTGTTGCAAAGCCGCTTTTACAGGATATTGATAATTTGTCAGGTTATGTATGGGCTCCCGACTCCAGAAAAATATATTATTCCTGCACGGAAAGAGCGGAGAAAAAAGAGAAAGATTTAATACATCTGACAAAAATGGAACAGCGATGGCCTTGGTACGGCACGCGGGATTTTATTTATGCTGTTTATCTGAAAAGCGGCAGAAAAGAGCGCCTTACAGCAGGAAGCCTTTCCACTGAGCTGAACGATATAGATCCTTCAGGGCAGCAACTTCTTTTTACAAGAACTGTTTCGGATTATTCGCAGAGACCTTATTCATATACGGAATTTTTTATTCTGCATCTTGATAATTTGAATATTGACTCCCTTTTTTCTGACAGATGGGCAGATAGCGGAAAATTTATGACGGACCGTGTGAATCTCCTCCTGCACGGCGGGCCGTCCTCATTCAACGGGAAAGGTATTAATGTCCCGGGTAATATTATTCCCAACGAATCTGACGGACAGCTCTATCTTTATAATATTAAAACCGGAGATGTAAAGCCATTAACAAAAGATTTTAAACCAAGTGTTGAGCAGTTTTTTATCAAAGGTAAAGGTAGTACGGTTTATCTGATTACCACAGATAAAGATTTTGTTCATCTTTATTTATTGAACATAAAAACCGGAAAATTCAAATTATTAGAAACAGGACTTGATGTTATTCATTCAATTGATTTTGCACAGAACGGGAGATATGCTGTTTATATAGGTTCAGGTGTATCACAGCCGCAGGTTGTTTTCGGATTGGATCTTAAATCCGGGAAGTATAAACAGATTTATGATCCTGCACACAAAACCTTTAGAAACATAGAGTTCGGTAAGTCCGAAAACTGGATCTGCACTAAAAAAGACGGTTCAGTAATTGACGGAAGGATCTATTTCCCGCCGGATTTTGATCCCGGGGAAAAATACCCGTTAATTGTTTACTATTACGGAGGTACAGTACCTGTAACAAGAGATTTTGGAGGACGTTATCCCAAAGAAGTCTGGGCTGCAAACGGGTTTGTTGTTTATGTCCCTCAGCCAGGCGGAGCTACAGGTTACGGCCAGGAGTTTTCTGCAAGGCATGTTAATAACTGGGGAAAAACTGTGGCCGGGGAAATCATCAGTTGTACTGAAAAATTTATCACAGAACATAACTACATCGATAAAAACAGGGTAGGATGTATAGGCGCTTCTTATGGCGGGTTTATGACAATGCTTCTTGTAACAAAAACAGATATTTTTTCTGCTGCAGTTGCACATGCAGGAATCAGCTCTATTTCCAGCTATTGGGGGGAGGGATACTGGGGATACTCTTACAGCGCTACTGCAACGGCAAACAGTTTTCCCTGGAACAGAAAGGATATTTATATTGATCAGAGCCCTCTGTTTTATGCTGATAAAGTAAAGACTCCTATTCTTCTTCTGCACGGAACTGACGATACAAATGTACCGCCCGGAGAGAGTATCCAGTTTTTTACTGCACTGAAACTGCTTGGAAGAGATGTTGAATTTATTATGATAAAAGGACAGAATCACCACATTATGCAGTATTCAAAAAGGAAAAAATGGACAAAAACAATTATCGCATATTTTAACTGGAAATTAAAAGGCGACAAAAGAATGTGGAAAAGTATGTATCCTGAGAAATAACAGGATGTTAACTGTGTATAAAAAATGCCATGAATAGGTATTCATTTTAATTATGGTTCCGAGTGGAATCCATTTTAAAAGGAGAATGTTTTTAATATAACTGGTTTTTATACTATATAGTAATATTGATGTTTTATTATGTCTAAGTGGCTCAATAAAATAAAGAGGTACAGAGATGAAGAAGTTAAAAGTATTTGTTTTTCTGGCTTCAGTTTTGCTGCTGAATTCAGCAGTTGCTCAGTCTGTGTTTAATAAAAATCTTGCCCATACGTTTTCCATAGTTGCATTTGATGAAAAAACAGGACAGATCGGAGTGGCAGTTCAGTCCCACTGGTTTTCTGTCGGAACACTGGTTTCGTGGGCTGAACCGGGAGTCGGAGCTGTGGCAACACAGTCATTCATTAATGCATCTTTCGGCCCCAGGGGATTGGAACTTCTAAAAAAAGGTAAGAATGCAAAAGAAGCGCTGGAAATTCTAATCAACTCAGATGAGGGAAGAGATGTAAGGCAGCTGGCAATTGTTGATAAAAAAGGGAATGTTGCAGCATATACGGGTAAAAAATGTATTGCTGAGGCAGGTCATTACGAGGGAAAGCATTTTTCAGTGCAGGCAAACATGATGCTTAAAAAAACAGTCTGGCCTGCAATGGCAAAAGCATTTAAGAATTCAAAAAATTTGCC
>QNDG01000052.1 GCA_003645915.1 Candidatus Zhuqueibacterota bacterium
CTGTAGTTTTAACATACAAAGTATTTTTGTTCAGTATGCCCGGAGGTATAGTACTCTTAATGGTTTCCCCGAGTCCTGAAACGTAGTACTCTGCAATCCATTTTGAAAGCTTAAGAAGTTCGTTGGAAAGTGCCGGTTCAGGATCATTGATATGTATTATATTTTTAACCGGTTTAATATCGGTTTCTCTTAATAACTCAATTACCAGTCCTGTCAATGTCCTTTTTGCAAAAGGTACGCTCACAATCTGACCGGCTTTTATTGTGTCTTTTAATTTTTCAGGAACCTGGTAAATAAAAGCCTTATCAGGCGGTGAGGGAAAAACAACCAGCGCATAATTTTTATTGTTGTTCCGGGTCATACAAAAATATACGAATAATGATTTTATTTACAAGGTAAACTTTCTATGTCTGTTTATTAATTTTTGTGTTTTACACCTACAAAATTCGTAAGCACCTGAAAATAAAACGATTTTTATTAATTATGTGAAAATTAAAGCTGCAGGCGGGCATATTTTTTCCTTGTAAATAAATTGAAATTACTATACATTAAGTATTAAATAAAAATACGCATATCACTAAAAGGCAGAAGAGTTTATGAAGAAGATTATTGCGTTATCAGTTGTATTATCAATTGTTGTTTTTTCCGGCTGTGCGTCGGTTAATAAAACAGTAAAAACAGATTCCAGGTCACAAAGCATTCAAAAAGAACCGTCTCCTCAGGCTATGTACAGATATATTGACGGAGTTATTTTTGATCTAAAGGAAAACTATGCAGCTGCTCTTCTTGCATATCAGGAAGCTCTTCTTTATGATTCTACATCCGCAGAGATAAATCTTGCAGTTGCTAAAGAGTACTTAAGGCTTGGCAAGATAGAGAGTGCAATAAGATTTCTTAACAGGACTTTAAGATTGGACGCAGGTAATAAAGACGCCACGGAGTTTATTGCAAATATCTATCTTGATCAGGGGAAGTGGGACAAAGCAAGAAAAATTTACAAAGAGATTCTGCAGAATGATCCTGATAATGTATCAGCATATTATAATCTTGCTCAGGTTTATCTGCAGGAGGGCGACGGTGAAATGGCAGTTGATGCTCTGGAAAAAGTTGTTGAACTTGAACCATCTGTTGACCAGCAAGTCTATATTAGTCTGGGCGAGCTGTATTTAAAACTGGAAAGATACGACGATGCAGAGAAAATATTTATTGATATAATAAAAAGAGATGAAACCGAAAGCTTTGCGTATTACGGTGTGGGCCTTGTAAAGGAGGCAAAACAGGATACACTTGGTGCGATCTCATATTATAAACGTTCTCTTGAATTAAACAATCAACTGGCGTTTGCAAGAGAGCGGTTGAGCGCTCTTTATACATCAACAGGAGAATGGGACAGTGCTCTTAATCTTTATAAAGAAGAGATAGAACTGGACAGTACAAATGTTTCTGCAATGCTCGCTGTAAGTGAGATTTACAGGAAAAAGGGAGAAATTGCCAAGGCTCTTGAAAATCTGGAAAAGATTAAAAAGAAGTTTCCCGGAGATTTCAGACCTTATCTTGATGCAGGCCGTATTTATCTTGATGACGGAGAATTTGCCGAAGCGTTCAACAATCTGAAAATTGTTACTGAAATGGCTCCTGATAATTTTCTGGGGTGGTTGTTCGGAGGCATATCGCTGTTTCATCAAAACAACCTGAATGAAGCATCTTACTATCTTGAAGAAGCTTTAAAATTTCAATCGGACAGCCCTCTTGGGAATTATTATCTTGGAGTGCTCTATTCTCAGAAACAGCAGAATGAAAAGGCTGTTGAATATCTTGAAAAAGCGGTTTCAGTAAGACCCGGGTGGGTCGCAGCCATGAATGCTCTTGCAGGGGTTTATGAAACTCTTGGCACATATGAAAAATCTGACAGTCTGTTTGAAAAAATACTGTCAATTGAGCCGGAAAATGCTCTTGCATTGAATAATTATGCATACAGTCTCTCGACACGCGGAATTAAACTTGACAGGGCTCTGGAAATGGTAAGGAAAGCTCTGGAAAAAGAACCGGATAACGGTGCTTATCTTGATACTGCAGGCTGGATATATTTTCTTAAGGGGGGTTATGAGACTGCAAAGGATTATCTGGAAAAAGCTTGGTCAAAACGGCAGGAAAGCGCTGAAGTAGGAGAGCATCTTGGAGATGTGTATTTTAAGCTGGGATTAAAGGAAAAAGCAGTTGAAATATGGAAAGAAGCCTTAAAACTACAGCCGGATAATCAGTCAATTAAAAAGAAACTGGGACTTTAGGTTAAAGGCCTTTTATGATTCGATCTGTACTAAAGATTAAAAAATATTTTTTAATTTTTATTCCTGCAATTGTGATCACAGGCTGTTCAACAATATTTGTTTCCGAAGAAAAACCATGTGTAAAAAATCCCGAACAGCTTCTGTCAGGTATAAGAAAAAATGCAGGGAGACTTAGAACTTTTAAGGCAAGAGGAAAGTTAATTGTTAATACCAAAGGAATGGGGCTGCGCGGTACAATCAGCATAAAAGCCAGAATCCCGGATTCTCTCTGGCTGAAAATAGAAGGGCCTCTGGGAATTGACGTTGCTACAGGGATATTTTCCGAAGAATCAGCGCTTATGTACAGTCCTCTTGAGAATGTTTTATGGAAAGGGAGTTACAGTTCTGTTGTTGAAAAAGGTTATGTTCCCGGTGCAATAAATTCATCAAATTTTGTACTTAGTGTTGTGGGACTTCCTTTTCCTTCCGATACATTATTTGAAAAAACAGACTCAGTAAAAGTCAGTAAGAACGGCGGGTTTGTTATCTATCTGAAATTTCAGACACTATGGGTTGATAAAAGGGGATTAATTACAAAGTGGGAAAAGTGTAATGCAAGCGGAGAACCAGAGTGGTTATGGGAAGGAAAAAGATTTGTAAAAAAGGGAGGAGTTTTTCTTCCCCGTCTTATAAGAATTACTGCTTTTAATCCCAAAAAGCAGGTGACAATTTTATACGAAGAAATAAAAACAAACAAGGCCATAAAAAAAGGTTTTTATAAAATTGACATTCCAAAAGGAGTCAGAACAATTGAATTATAATAGTCAAAACAAAAGAGATTTGTACCTTTCCATTGTAATCCCTGTTTTTAATGAAGAGGAATCTGTCCGGGAACTTTATTCTCAGATTACTCTTGTATGTGAAAGAGAAAAGTACTCATATGAAATTATTTTTGTGGACGACGGTTCAACTGATTCCACTTTTGATGTGTTAAATGTTCTTTTTCAGCAGGACCCGAGAGTAAAGGTGATTCAATTCAGAAAAAACTCGGGAAAGTCAGATGCTTTGAGTGCAGGATTTGAAGTATCCTCAGGTGATTATGTTGTTACAATGGACGGAGATCTTCAGGATGATCCCAATGAGATCCCGGCTCTTTTAAAGGAAATTGAAAAAGGATACGATCTTGTATCAGGATGGAAAGCGTCAAGGAAGGATCCTTTATCAAAAAAGATTCCTTCTAAGGTCTGGAATTTCGGTACTTCAATGTTAACAGGTCTTAAACTGCACGATTTTAACTGCGGACTAAAGATTTACAGATCGGAAGTAGTTAAAAATCTTAAAATTTACGGAGAACTGTACAGATACATCCCTGCCCTTGCAAACTGGCAGGGGTTCAGAGTCGGTGAACTTAAAGTAAACCACAGATCCAGGAAATACGGCAAATCCAAATTCGGAGCTTCAAGATTTCTGAAAGGTTTTCTTGATCTTATAACAGTAATGTTTTTAAGCAAATATACTACAAGGCCTCTTCATCTTTTCGGATCTGTCGGGTTCTTATTTTCCATTGCAGGTGGCGGAATAACAATTTATCTTATTGCAATCCGCGTATTAAAAAAATCATATTTAAGCAACCGGCCTCTTTTATATCTTGGTATCCTTTTTCTGATAATCGGAGTGCAGTTTATTTCAATCGGCCTTCTCGGGGAGATGATTACAAGATCTCAATCTGACAGAAACACGTTTTCCATAAGAAAAACTCTCGGGGTGTAAAATTGCGTATTGTACTTATCGGAACCGCATATCCAATGCGCGGGGGAATTGCCCACTATGTGGCTCTGCTGTATAAGCATCTGAAACAAAAAGGGCACTCTGTTTCTGTTATATCTTTTAAACGTCAGTATCCGAAAATATTTTTCCCGGGAAAAACTCAGGAAGACGAGGGTAAAGAACTTATTCAGGTTCAGGCCGACCCTGTGCTTGATACTATAAATCCTTTCACATGGATTAAAGCAGTTCTGAAAATAAAGAAAATTAAACCCGGTTGTGTTATATTTAAATACTGGATGCCCTTTTTTGCTCCATGTTATGCAGTGATCGCTTTCTTTGCCTCGAGAGTATTTAAAATTAAGACGTGTTATATTTGTGACAATATTATCCCTCACGAAAAGAAAATCGGGGACAGGGTTCTATCCTATATGGCACTTAAGTTTATTGATTTCTTTATTGTTCAGTCGGAATCAGTTAAGCGGGATCTTTTAATGTTCAGACCTGATGCTCTTTATACTCTGGTTCCTCATCCTGTATATGAAATTTTCCCTGATGCAGTGCCAAAATCAGACGCAAGAGAAAAGCTTGGAATTAAAGAAGATAATGTAATTCTTTATTTCGGGCTTATACGTAGATACAAAGGAGTAAAATATCTGGTTCTGGCAATGGAACGGATTGTAAAAGACACAGGAGCAAGACTTCTTTTGTGCGGTGAATTTTATGAAGACAGAGAGGAAATTCTGGATCTGATAGAAAAATCAAGTGTTAAAGATAAAATTACTCTGTGTGACAGATTTATACCTAATGAGGAGGTTGCAGATTATTTCTGTGCAGCAGATCTGGTTGTCCTGCCATATGTATCTGCCACTCAAAGCGGAATAGTGCAGATTGCATATAATTACAACAAACCTGTGATTGTGACAAAAGTGGGCGGACTACCGGAGATTGTTCCTGACGGGAAAACAGGTTATACGGTGGAACCTGAGAAGCCCGAAGCAATTGCGGATGCAGTGAAAAAATATTTTGCAAACAAAGATAAACATGATTTTGAATCATCAGTAAAAGCGGAAAAAAAGAAGTACTCGTGGGAAAGAATGGTTGAAGCAGTAGAAAAGTGCAGTAATTTTTAATAATTATCCTCTGTTTATTAAATTTTAAAGGTTGTTAAATGGTTGAGTATGATCCTGTTAAAAAACAAATTGCAGGGATTGTAAGAAATAGTACTGTTTTAAGAAAAGCAGTGTTCTCTGTTCTTAATCTTATTTTTCTTCGAACATGGTATGTAAAAAGGGCAGTTAAAAGGCTGGGTTTAAGAAAGTCTGAATCAATAAATATTCTTGATGCAGGCTCAGGTTTTGGGCAGTATTCATATTATCTTGCAAAAAAATTTAAAAAAGCAGATATAACAGGAGTTGACCTGGAAAAACACCTTGTAGATGACAGCAATAAATTTGTTGAAAAAGCAGGCCTGGAGAACGTGAGATTTGAGCAGGGAGATCTTGTAAAATATCAAAATAATAAAAAATTCGACCTGATTTTATCTGTTGATGTTCTTGAGCACATTGAAGATGACAGAACCCTGATACACGGATTTTCCGGTTTATTAAAACCAGGAGGATTTTTAATAATATCAACGCCTTCTCTTTTAAGAACCCATGAGCATGACGGTTCTTTTGTGGGAGAGCATTTCAGAGAGGGATACTCAAAAGAGGATATTGAAGAGAAATTAAAAGATGCAGGACTTGCTGTGAAAAAGTTTGAGTACTCTTACGGTTTTTTCGGGGATCTCAGCTGGAGACTGGGAATAAAAAATACAATGCAGCTTGCATCAAAAGGCAGAGCAGGTATGATTGCGGGAATGTTTTATTTCACTCTGGTTTTGATACCGGTTCTTTTTCTTATGATTCTGGATTTTCTTTGGCCCAACAAACAGGGCACAGGTATTGTTGTTACTGCAGAAAAAAAATAGTGTAGGTAATTTATGAAACATGTACTGTTTTTGTCTTATTATTTTCCTCCTGCAGGAGGATCTGCGGTTCAGAGAATTTTGAAATTTGTAAAATACCTGCCTGAATACGGATGGATGCCCTTTGTAGTTACAACCGAATCTGAGAAAATAATTCTCAAAGATGAATCCTTAATAAAGGAGATCCCGGAAAATATTAAAATTATCAGGACGTCATCTCCGGATCTTTACAATTTTTATTCGCGGTTTACCGGAAAAGCAAAAACGAGTGATGCTGATCTTTCTGCGCTTGCGGCAGGTAGTAAGGAAACTTCATTATTATCAAAAGCTGCTGTTTTTATCAGAGCTGCTTTTTTTATCCCTGATGCGAGAGTAGGGTGGCTTCCGTATGTTTTAAGAGAAAGTCTGAAAATTATAAGGAAAAACCGCATACATGTGATTTTTGCCAGTGCTCCTCCTTTTACAACTCTCCTTGCAGGAGCTTTTTTGTCAAAATTAACCGGGATCCCCTTTATTGCTGATTACAGAGATCCGTGGACAGGCGCGTATTTTTATTTTCAAAGGCCTTTAATTTCAACAATGTTTGAAAAATTTTTAGAGAAGAGGTGTATTCTTACTGCAAACAGAATTATTGCCATTAATCAGCCCATTGCAGAGATAATTAAAGATGTCAGCAGGAGGGGAGAATCATTATCCGAGAAAATAAGAATTATTCCCAATGGATTTGATCCTGCTGATTTTGAAGATATTGATCCTGTAATTGAAAATGGTAAGTTTACTATTGTTTATACCGGAACCCAGCACGCAAGAATGAATTCTGTTAAGTTTATCCGGAGTATTGAAAAAGCTGTAAGATCCGAACCTGAGATAGGGAAATATCTCTTAATTAAATTTATAGGAAGAACTTCGCAGGATGTCAGGGAAAAAATCCACAATTCCAAAATCAGGCGGAACATAAAATTTATTGAACATATTCCGCACAGAGAATGTCTTAATCATGCAGCAGGGGCTGATCTGCTTTTGCTTTTAATACCAGAGACACCCGGGAACGAGCTGATTGTCACCGGAAAACTTTTTGAATACTTAAGATCAGGGAAGCCCATACTGTGCCTTGCACACAGAGGTGATGCTGCTGATATTATAAGAAAGGCAAATGCAGGCTATACAATTGCACCTGATAACATTGATGAGCAGGTATCTTTTATAGTAAAAAGTTTTAACAGGTTTAAAAACAAAAAACCCTTAATTGAAGGCAAAAGGGATCAAGCCTACATACAGGGGTTCAGCAGAAAAAGATCAACTCAAAAACTGGCTGATATATTTAACGAGGTGTTGACCTGATCTGTAATCAGGATTAAAAACGGACATGAAGATATTAATGATAGTTGCAAATTCCTATCGTCATGACAGCAGAGTATCTGCCGAAGCGGAAGCTCTTGCATGTGCAGGTCATCAGGTTACAGTAATAGACTGGGACAGAGATTACAGGTATCCGGAAAAAGATTCAATTAACGGAA